>JAFTZZ010000183.1 GCA_017460905.1 Acidaminococcaceae bacterium
ACCGGTTATGGCGTCAATAAAAAGCGGTTTCAGCAAAAGCAGGCTGCCGATCCGCGTGCTGCTGTCCACTTTGTCCGGGTCAACAGGCGTCAGGCAGTTATGGAGAAAATGTACATCGTCCAGCCCGGTCCTGCGGTCTCCGTCGCCTAATTCCAGCGCATACCGGATATGATCTAACTTGCGTTGCTCGCGCATCATTCGTAAAGCCTCATTTTAAAAAAAAGAGGACGGAATCCTCCGTCCTCTGCAATGGTTACATTATTTGTTCAGGTTTTCTAACTGTTCAGCCATAGCATTATTGGAGAAATTCTCTTCCGTATTGCTATTCATAAAAGCATTCATTTCTGCTTTTTCTTCGTTTTTCTTTTCGCGGGTCAGGGACAGGCCGATCTTTCTCTTGGCAGGTTCGATCTTGATGATCATCGGGCTGACTTCCTGTCCGATTTTCAGAACGTCTTCCGGTTTCTCAACGCGGGTGTCTGCCAGTTCGGAAACATGGATCATGCCTTCCACTCTGTCGTTCAGGCGTACCAGCGCGCCAAAGGGCAGGAAACGTTCAACGGTCCCGGTCACTACATCGCCAACATGGAAGCCGGCAGCTGCGGCAATCCACGGATCTTCCTGGGTTGCTTTGATGGACAGGGATACACGGCGGTTTTCTTTGTCAACTTTCTTCACAAAGACCTTGACCATATCGCCTTCTTTGGCAACATCTTCTGCTTTTACGCTGCGGTCATAGGACAGCTCGGTGTTGTGAACCAGGCCTACCAGACCGTCCAGTACTTCCACAAACAGGCCGAATTCAGCAACCTTTACAACCTTGCCTTCGTAGGTTTCGCCTTCTACGATCTGCTCGTAAGCGGCTTCTTCCTTGGCAGCGCGGGCTTCTTTGGCAGCTGCGATGCGGGCTTCGCGGTTAGCCAGCCATTCCTGGTGTTTCTGTGCTTTTTCTGCTTTTAACAGTTCACGGCGGGAAACAACGATACGTTTTTTCTCGGTGTTCACTTCAATGATTTCTGCTTCCATTTCTTTACCGACATACGGGGTAAAGTCGTCAATGTGGCGCAGTTCAACATGAGACGCGGGCATGAAGCCTTCAACGCCTTCTACTGCTACCGCCAGGCCTACAACCTGTTTCGGTTTGTCGGCGTCTTTGTCGCGGCCGCCGCGGCCTTTGATGACCCGCAGCACTTTAACGGTTGCCGGGCGTTTTTCGCCTTCCGGCAGTTCCTGAACCGTCTTCCACGCAGCTTCCTTTTCTGCGCGAACCTTGGACAGGCGGATAAATTCTTCGGAAGCAGCACCCGGTACAACGACCGCTTCTACTTCATCGCCGACATTGATCGTGCCGATCAGTTCATCCGGATTTGCGTCAACCGCCCAATCGTTCCAGGCAATTAAGCCTTCACGTCTATAGCCAAAAGAAATATAAACGCCTTCTTTATCTACCTGAATAATTTTGCCGGTAACGAGTTTGCCGGGATGCACGCCGTAATCTTCCATGCTTGCATCGAGCATTGCTTCGAATTCGTTACCCTCTGTTTTGTTGATTTCCATGTTTTCCATCGCTATGACAGCCTCCTTAATTATACGTTCCGGAGTGGATGCTCCGGCCGAGATACCTATTTTCCTGCACCCCTGGAACATTTCCGGGGAAAGCTCCTGGGCGGTTTCAATCTGGAAGCACCGGGGGCAGATTGCGCTTACCAGCTCGGTCAGGTGCCTGGTGTTGGCACTGTTCCTTCCGCCAATGACGATAAAAGCGTCTGCCTTGGCGGCCAGTTCCGCAGCAGCGTTCTGCCGCTCCTTGGTCGCAAGACAAATCGTCCGCTCCACCCTGTATTCGCCGGGCCGGGCAGACTGCAGCGCCTGTAGGATCTCCTCAAATTTTGCCAGTTCAAAGGTCGTTTGAATGATGACACAATATTTGGAAACAAAAGGCACTTCGCTAATATCCCTTTTAGATTCTATAATAATACCATTTTTTCCGGCAAATGCCAATATGCTTTTTACCTCCGGATGATTTTTTTCTCCGACGATAATTGGCAGGTAACCCTCCTCAAACGCTTGCTGCGCCTTGCTTTGGCTTACTTTTACGTTGGGACAGGTGGCATCTAAAATTTTCAAATTTTTTTCATTTGCTTCTTTATATATGGAGGGTCCCACCCCGTGGGAACGGAAAATAACCGTTTCCCCTTCCGTAAATTCGTCCAATGAATTCTTGCACACAACGCCTTTTTGCGCCAGTTCTTCCGTAAACTGCGGATTATGGATCAGAGGGCCCAGCGTTGCGGCCGGCAGACTGCCGGCTGCGCCTTCCGCTATTTTCACAGCCCGCTTTACGCCATAGCAGAAACCGCAGGGTTCAGCTACGATGATCTCCATTTTCCAATGCCACCGCCTTTCGCAGAACCAGCACCTCTTCCCGCCAGCGGGCGCCGATTTCATCCAATTGTTCCCGCCCGGTACCCATCGCCGAATCGTATTCCATCGGCCTGCCAAAGATGACCCGCACTTTGGGCCAGCCCGGATGCCGTTTCAAATCTGTACCATATATATAGGCCGGTACGATAGCCGCTTTCATCTTAACGGCCATCATGAAGGCGCCGCCGCCGGCGCGCCCCAGTTCCCCAGTCTTGCTGCGTGTCCCTTCCGGAAACACCGCCAGCACCTTATTCTCTTTTAAAATCTTAAGGCCTGTCTTGATCGCGTCCCGGTCCATAGCGCCCCGCCTGACAGGGAATGCGCCCAGCTTCCGGATCAGCGCCCCGAACCAGGCCGGCTTGAATAATTCCGACTTCGCCATAAAATTGACCGGCCGCGTAGCTGCAGCGCCCAAAACCGGCGGGTCCAGCAGGCTTAAGTGGTTGCTGGCCAGCACCACCGGGCCTTCTGCCGGAATGTTTTCCTGTCCGAAGACTTCCCAGCGCAGCCAGATTTTGAACAGCCAGGGAAAGGTCACCTGGCAAAAACCGTATAACGACATAAGTGTTTCTTCCTTAAATGAATATTAACTGCCCTGCCGGTACCGTTTTCATGGCGCTCCGCTTATTCAAACGGTCCCGGCCAGGGTTTACATACATTACTGCTTTTCCTTTACTAATTCCAATATTTTTTGTGTTACCTGTTCGATGTTCATAGCGGAGGTATCCAGATAAATCGCATCCTCTGCCTGGCGCAGCGGGGAGACCTCCCGTTCGCTGTCCTGTTTGTCGCGCAGGGCGATTTCTTCCTGCAGCTTTTTATAGTCAACGGTTTCGCCTTTGGCTTCCAGTTCCAGGCCCCGGCGCCGCGCCCGTTCTTCTACCGTCGCGGTCAGGAAGATTTTACACTGCG
>JAFTZZ010000014.1 GCA_017460905.1 Acidaminococcaceae bacterium
ACAGAGGACGGAGGCCTTTCTGCCCAGTGGGAATATACGGTGCTGGTAACGGACACCGGCGTGGAAGTCCTGTCGTGGTAACAGATGTATAGTTGTTTTCGCTTTATAGTTTTATATACTAAAAATTGTGTATACTTGTATACATGTAAAAAGCTATTGATTTTTTTTTTACAATTGTTTAAAATTAATTCATGTTAAAATGTGGAATTGTAAAATAAAATAATAGGTGCATGATGTGTGCGGAAAAATAATCGGAAGCGGGCTTCCGGTATGCCGAAGGAGTAACACTATCAGGCGTTCAGTGGAACACGAAACCGCATGCGGACACAACTCTGGAGATACCCATGAATATGGGTGCCGAAGGTGCAAAGGCAGGGGCCTAATCTCTCAGGCAAAAGGACAGGGTCGGTAAAGATGGTAACGCCATCTTGATTTAAGTGGAAACTTAATATGTATGCCGGCCTTGAGAAAATTTTCAGGACCGGTTATTTTATTTGGTTCACAATTGCAGGAAAAGGAGAAACTGGAATGAAATCTTTTCGGGAAAGAGATGATAGCGGATAAAAAGTTAAATGTATGTAAGGTTATGGGGGATACTCTGTATCTGAAAAACAGAAGGGAAAGGAACTGATTAATTATGGATTGGAAAGCAATTAATGAAATCGTAGGGGCAATAGACAGCTTTGTATGGGGCCCTGCCATGTTGGTCCTGCTGGTTGGCACCGGCATTTATCTGACATTTAAACTGAATTTCCGCACTTGGCGGAATCTGCCATATTCCATCAAAAGCGTAATTGGCAAGGATGCCCGGCAGAAAAAAGCCGGCGGCGAAGGCGACGTTTCGTCGTTCAATGCGTTGATGACTGCATTATCGGCAACGATCGGTACCGGTAACATCGTCGGTGTGGCAACGGCTATGTTTGCCGGCGGCCCCGGCGCGCTGGTATGGATGTGGCTGTCTGCTGCGTTCGGTATTACCACGAAATACGCTGAATGTATGTTGGCCAGCAAATACCGTGAGGTGAATGAAAAGGGCGAAATGAAGGGCGGTCCCATGTTCACCATGAAGAACGGCTTCAAGAACAAGCAATTGGGATTAATTTTAGGTTTCCTGTTTGCCCTGTTTACTATGCTGGCTTCTTTCGGTATCGGTAACATGACCCAGGCAAATTCCATTTCTACGGCGCTGGAAAAAACTTTTGAAGTACCTGTGGCAGCAACCGGCGCAGCACTGGTTATCCTGTGCATGATCATCATTCTGGGCGGTATCCAGTCTATTTCCAAAGTAGCGGCGATTGTAGTGCCTGTCATGGCAGTGTTTTATGTGGTCTGCGGTTTGGCTGGTATTCTGGCAAACATGCAGGAAATCCCTCACGGACTGTACCTGATCTTCACTATGGCTTTTAACCCGCAGGCTGTTGGCGGCGGCGTGCTGGGCGCTATTACCGTAAGCGTGATGAACGCGATGCGCTATGGCGTAGCCCGCGGCTGCTTCTCTAACGAAGCCGGTTTAGGTTCTGCGGCTATCGTTGCAGCTTCTGCTCATACGGATGATCCGGTTCGTCAGGGGTATATCAATTCCACCGGTACATTCTTTGATACCATCGTAATTTGCTCCATCACCGGTCTGGTCATTGCTTCTTCCGGCATGTTAGGTACTGTTGACGAAAAGGGCGTAGCCCTTTCCGGCCTGAGCCTGACCATTGCCGCTTTTGAAAAATTTGTCGGCCCAGTTGGCAAATATATCGTATCCGTCGGTATCGTACTGTTTGCGTATTCTACTATTTTAGGATGGGAATACCAAGGCGAAAAAGGCTGGGAATATCTGTTTGGCAGTGCGAAATATAATGTAATCTATCGTGTAGTGTTCTGTCTGGTAACGTATGTGGGCGCAACCCAGACACTGGAACTGGTTTGGAACCTGGCAGATATTTTTAATGCGCTGATGGCTATCCCGAACCTGATTTCCCTGCTGATTCTGGCTGACGTGATCAAACAGGAAACCGAACGGTATCAGCCGATTCTGGAAGCAGAAAAAGCCGGCAAGGGAACTGCGCAGTTTGCCCATGTTGACGAAGTTGCTGAATTACGTGAACAGACGGTTGCTATCCAAAAAACGGTGGATAAGACTGTAAGTAAAGTGGAAAACCTGGAGAAAAAAGTAAACAATCTGGAAAATTCCATGAAGAAGATGAAAAAGTAAAGTCTGAGCATCCGAAAACAAAGTAATGATAATGTGCCTCTGCTGCGGGATGACTGTGGCAGAGGCACATTTTATGTTTTATAAAGAAAAAAGTTCTTTGCGGTAAATGCTTCTTATGCACCCTGCTTTGTGGTAAAATAGAAAAGAATTTATGAATCAAACAAAAGCAATTTGACGGTTAAAAACGAACCATAAAATTACGTATATGTTCGGAGGATTTTAATGGACAGTATCACAAACCTGAACCCGCAGCAGCAGGCTGCGGTGGAAAATATAAACGGCGCCATGCTGATCCTGGCGGGGGCCGGCAGCGGCAAGACAAAAGTGCTGA
>JAFTZZ010000184.1 GCA_017460905.1 Acidaminococcaceae bacterium
AGTGAATCAAGAAATTCACGAATATCTGAAAACCCGTCAATCGTTTCGTAAAAATCAATATCGTACATACGGACTCCTTCCAATTACTAAAATTATGATAGCATAATTGCTATCAGTAGTCAATTACATTCTCACTTTTCCATGAACCATTTTCCCTCTTCGTTCCACAACGTCACCTGCTTTCCGCAAATTTTGCAGATGTAGCGCGTGCCCACGCCCCCGGCTTTCAGCGAAGCGGCGCGGCGCACATCAAGAATGCGGTCGATGGCAAAGGTGCGCCCGTCCTCCCAGCGGATATAGTTGGGGCGGATGGTTCCGTCAAGGGTAAAATCTGCGTTTACTTCAATATCTATTTTCATAGTGATTGCCTTTCGTCTTCATCAATTTGCATCTGCGCAACTTCGTTTCATTTTGCGTTTTATTTTCGCCGCAGCTGCGGCGCACATTTTCACCTAAAATAATTGTACGGATGTATGGTGTGGTCTTCCTTCGGGTTGAAGCCGGTCAGCTTCGGGTCAAGCAGTGCCGACGCCCGCAGTACCGCATCGTGCCCGAAACGGCAGCGCAGGCCGTCAATGGTCTTTTCAATCTGCTCCTGCAACAGAAGCTGTTCCGCGGTATCGTCGAACAGCGACAGCTGCATGTGCTTGTTGGCGGTTACAAGGTAAATTGCGGAAAGGCTGATCCCCCGCAATGGCTTTTGCCAGCGGTAATGCTGCCGGAACAGTTCCATGGCCGTTTGCAGCAGCGGCTCCGAGGTGCAGCAGGGGTACGCCATTTTCTTTTGCCGGGACAGGGACTGCAGATCGTTGTCCCGCAGGTAAATCTGCACGCCCTGGCATTTCATGCAGCAGTCCCGCAGCCGCGCCGCCACCGATTCCGCCAGCACCGTAAACACCAGCCGCACATCCTGCTCCGTCTGCAGGTCCCGGGGACAGGTGGTGCCGTTACCGATGCTTTTGATCTGCTCGCTTTCGCTGATCCTCCGCACCGGCGACGTGTCCTGCCCGTTGGCGAACAGCCAGAGGACTTCGCCCCACTTCCCCAGCTTGCGCTTCAAAATGCTTACGTCCATGCGGGCCAAATCGCCAATGGTGTTGACCGCGATCAGTTCCAGCTTGCGCGCCGTCGAGCTGCCAACATAAAGCAAATCGCCTACCGGCAGCGGCCACACGATTTCCCGGAAGTGTTCATAAGGAATCACCGTCGTGGCGTCCGGCTTTTTCAAATCGCTGCCCAGCTTGGCAAAAATTTTGTTGAAGGACACGCCTACGCTCACCGTCACGCCTAACTCTTCCTTCACCCGCTGGCGGATCGTATCCGCAATTGTTACTGGGTCGCTGTGCAGATATTGCAGCGAGTTCGTCAGGTCGATCCAGTTTTCATCCAGCCCGAAAGCCTCCACCTGGTCGGAATACTCGTAATAAATTTCCCGGGCCATGCGGGAAAAACGCAGGTATTTTTTGTAATCCGGCGGCACAAGGACAAGCCCCGGCGCTTTCAGCTTCGCTTCCCAAATCGCCTCGCCGGTAGTGACGCCCAATTTTTTCGCAATCATATTTTTAGCCAGTATGATACCGTGCCGGTTGAGCGGGTCGCCCGCCACCGCCACAGGGAAATTCCGTATTTCCGGCCTGTACAGGCACTCGACGGACGCGTAAAAATTATTCATGTCAACGTGAAGGATGGAGCGCATGGGAAACGCCTTCTTTGCAATTTTAAAACGAACGCAATGCAAACATCAATTTATAATCAAAACATAAGTTTGTATTAACTATAGCATACTTGCTGAAAAAAGAAAAGCGAACAAAATAAAAAAACGGCCTGCATTTCTGCAAGCCGCTGTGTGTGCGTTATTGCGCAATCAAACATTTCATGTTGTTCTGTATCAAGATTCTTCTTTATCTTTCCACAATATTACCCATATTCCGGTTTTGGATGCGCCTTCTCTGCGAAGAATTCCTTTTTCTTTCAATTCCGCAACATATCTGTAAACAGTTTTTGGCACAACCCCCATCACAGTTGAAATCTGTTCAATGGTTACGTTTTTATTGTGATAAATTTGTTTAATGACTTCTTTGAACTTTTCCTTTTTAGTTGGCTCAATGTCTTTTAAAAGCGTTTCAATTTCATTTTCATTATGGACATTTACACGGACATTTATATGGACATCTGTTTCTTTTTGTCCATTTACTTGGACATTCTCATGGCCTGTATCCTTTTCCGCTTCATTTTTTCCATCCCCCGCCGCGCGAAACGCTTCATGCACAAAAATGCGGGTAATGAAATATGTGCGTTCGTCGTCCGTTTCAAACTCCGGCAGTGGCGAACCGTTAGCGTGAACGGCATCCAAAATTTTCTTAAAGCCGGTGTTGCGTCCCTCAGTAAGATGCAGCTCTTTTAAAAACTCTCCGATGCGACGGTTCCGATACCGCCGGTTGGAAACCTGGTAATGCTTCAGCTGCTCCTTCGTCACAGAACGCACCGGCCCTGGATAGCTTACAATCTCAATTTTCTCCGCTTCAATGCGAACCTCAATCGGCTCCCGCACATCGTAGCCACGATGATACACTGCGTTAGCCAGCGCCTCTTCAATGGCCGCATAAGGATAATTGAAAATATGGTCGGCCTCCGCTCTGTCCGGATGCTTCACAATTTTTCTGCGGATAAAGGTATTGCTGATGTACCGCAGCGCATCCCGCAGCTGCTGATCCAGCGGGCCTTTAAAGGTCTGCTCATCAATTACATTGCCGCCCAGCCCTTCCGGAAACGCTACCACATCAATCTGCGCATACGGGAAAAATTTATCCGGCTCGTCGGCAAAAAACATCAGTCCCACGTTTTTCGGTTTCCGGTACTCCGGCATGTTGTTGCAGATGCCCATGTCTTCACAGATCGCCGTAAGCGGCCTGCTGTCCAAATCCTTTACCATAGCGCTGCCCACTGCATTCAGATATTGCCGGATCAGGTTTACGTTCAGGTCGGACAGCTCCGCATGGTGATTGATGCGGTCATCAAAAGGCACCTTGTTAGAAAGGGAATACAGTTCATTCAGCTCATCCTGGGACGGACGCACAGTGCTGGACATTTTACGAATAAAATGCGCCCGCTCCTGTGACGGCTTCGCCTTGCCTTTTTCATAATCAAACGACAATGGACTGCTGTAGGGACGCACATCCCCGCCGGCCGCCCAGATGACGATCAGCATTTTTCCTTCATACTCTGCCGGGGCAACCACCGGCAGATAATGAGGCTGGATCAGATTACATTTGTTGAGCAGATCCTTCATAATCTCGTCAACCTGCCCCACCGGAATTCCCTTTACCGGCAGAACCGGCCTGCCGTTTTCTTCCTCCACGCCAAGAATGATATAGCCGCCGCCCCAGTTATCCAGATCGTTGGCAAAAGCGCAGATAGTCTTCAGCGACGCTTCTGGCTTCCACGACGCTTTAAATTCAATTCGCGCCCACTCCACCACGTTACCGGTGAGCAGGGTTTTTATATTTGTTGGCAAACCCACTGTATTACCCCTCTACTTTCAAAAAAGCCAAACACTGTTTAGCCTAAGTTTTACCATCAGAAGCAGTTATCCCAAAATATTAGATAACTGAATTTTTTTCTTCAATTTCTATATCATAGAATACTTTTTTAGTAATTAAATAATCGTCTACGTTGTATAAAACCTATACTGAAAAACTCTGTTATTGGGAAATTTTCTGAATTTGGCATTTGCAAGTGCCAAAATTCAAATGTCGCATTACTAAAATTTTTGCAAAAAGAACATCAAGAAGTTCATAGTCTTAAACTTTAGATTCTATTAAAGCAATATCTTCTTCTGATAATTCATAGATTTTATAAACTTGAACATTTAAAGCTGAATATAATTCGAAGATTTCATTGGAAAGATTATCAATAACCTCTTTTTTATGTTCGAATAAATCCATCAGAGAAAACTGTTGCGAAGCTGTTAATCTTACTCGTTGTTTCTTTAATTCTTTTAAAAATTCAGCAAAAGTTAATTCATAAAAATTAAATAGCTTTTCAGATATAGACTTAGGCTCATATGTTAAAGAAAGATACCTCGCGAAATGAGTTAACTCATTAAAACGTTGTTGTGATATATCTAACAACTTATTAACTATGCTGATTAAAACTTTTTGATTAGAAACAATTCTTACTGGAAGGCGATCCAAAAAAACTTTTTTTACACAAGCTAACGGTTTGCCTACCATATGAAAATTATCATACTGATATAACCATTTTATTAAGTGCGAGTTTAACAATCCCAATACGTATTTTAACTCTACTGGCTTTTTATCTTCATAGTAATATATAAAATGAAGTGAATTATTTCCCATGCGTAAATCGTCAAAATATGATGCTATAGGATAATCTCCAGTTTGCCTAACCAAAAGCTTTTCTTTTTGAAAAATGACAAAATCATTTGGTTCTGCTAACCATGGACCATATTTAATATATTCTGAACGCCAAGTATTTGTAAATGCTTGAATATCGCCCGATTTCATGTACGGAATATAGCTTTCGTCAATTTTATCAAATGAGTTGAATGGTTTTTGTTTTACTGTTTCCTCAGTTTGACGTGGAATTCCTTTTCCAGTTTGATACGTCTTTACACCAGTTGTGACATGTAACAATTCACAAAGAAATGAAGCATTCGAATAAATCTTTTCCTTTATAGCGTTTTCAATATTATTTGCGCGATAATTAAAAATGTAATCCTGATGCGATTTTAATTCGGCCTGAGTAAACTCCGTTATAACAGCATTATTGATAAATGTTGATGACAAGGCAGTTCTTCTTGGCACTGAAACAACAGTAAACGAGTCATCATTATTTGCTTTTTCATTTTTATATATTGAAATGATTGGTTCTACAATTGCATCAGGAAAAACATTGAACATCTCAACAACATTTATTAACTCAAACTTCGCACCCCAAAAACAGGTGTAAAGCCTTGCAAGCTCTGCATATGTAAGGCCACAAATATTACTTTTATGCACATTGTTGCAATGTTTGTTTCCACAGGAGAGGCAGTTCTTCGAAGAATATATCCAACAGTTCCAAGACTTCCTTTTCTTCCAAAACCGTTCTTTCCTGTATCAGTTCTGCAAACCTGCATAGAATCAGCCTGAGGGCTTCCATATACCGGATATCCGGCAATTCGTCCGCGCTTAGGTAAAACAGCTCGCCCAGGCTCCGCATATCCCTGTTTTCCCGTTGCTCCACTGCCAGGAGCATGTAACGGGCGAACACGATGGCTACATGGGCGACCATGGCGTCATAGGAAACCGAGCGGCATTCCTTCCCCAGCCGCAGGTAGGATTTGCACATCTTGAAGAACACTTCGATGCTCCAGCGCTTCCCGTACAGCCGCACGATTTCTTCCTCGCTCAGCGTCATGTCTGTTGTAACCAGTACCAGGTAATCTTTCTTCGTCCGGTTGCGCACATATACAAAACGGACAGGGACGGTGACGCCGTCACGGACAATAGAGGCTTCCACGGAAAGAAGAACCTTCGCCCTGCCGCGCCGTTTCTTTTCCTGCCGGTAGATGGTTTTTACGTCCATCGCCTTCCCGTTGTATAGGAAATATTGCTTGGATGATTTTTTCACCATAGCGATTACGTCGTACTCCATCCCCTTGACGGTTGCAATAAAGGAAGGGGAGCAGAACCATGTGTCGAACACCACATAGCCGGCAGGAATCCCTGCGGCCTTTGCCTCTTTTAAAAGCTGGATGGAAACATCCGTCATCTTCTCTTTTGCCAGCTTCCGCTGTTTGCTGCCGTTGGTACGGGAATCCACCGCAGCGGATGCTTCGTTGACTCGGTTCTTCCGGTTCTCGGTGGAAAGCAGGCAGTGGTTTACCGGCAGGAACGTATTTCCGTCTGACCAGCCCAGCGTCAGCATCCGGAAGCCGAAGGTATAGGCCTGGTTGGCGTGGTCGTAGACCTTTGCCAGCAGCTCCACCTTCTTGGAACAGGGACGGCTGAACACGGAATCGTCAAGAATGAGTACATTCTTCCGGTTTTCGTCTGTCAGTGGTTCCACAGATTCTTTAATGATCCTTCCCGCAAGCAGGAGCACAAATCTGCGCCAGTTTGTGTGGCAGGAATTAAGGAAGCGGTAGACGGTATCTTTCCCGAAGGGGATGGAAGCCGGATGCAGGTGCATCTGCATGAAGAGGGAACGGTGGCAGAAGACCAGGGTGAAAAGCAGCCGCAGGATATGGATGGCAGGGATCCCCTGTAATTTGTTGCCGTTTGCGGCTTTGAGGATTTTACCGATTTGGTACTGCTGAAAAAACCGGTTGGTTTTTTCAGAAATATATTCCGTAGAGTGGTTGTCTTGTGTTATACTATACATAGCATGAGCCTCCATTTGCTTTAGTTTTTTTGGGCAATTAAATTATAACAAATGGTTGTGTCTCATGCTATTTTTATTTTTAAAAACTTAGGTTTTATGTGACTTACAGGCTATTTTTTGCCTGCGAAGTTTGAGTTA
>JAFTZZ010000185.1 GCA_017460905.1 Acidaminococcaceae bacterium
CAGCGAAATAATTATATATGTTTTCTGGCACAAAAGTCAAGTTCCGATACTCTGATAAGCAGAATATTTAAACCGCAAGTTATATGTGTTCCGCCCTGTAACCAGCCCGTTGAACCGGTTCCTGTCAGAAATAAGCCCGTAAGCCCACGTATATGTCCCGTTTATTGCCATGCAGCAGGTCCAGGCTTTCGCCTGCCAGGAAAATATCATCTTTAATCATATATTCACCGCCTAAACGGAGTTTGCTGTCATCAAAATCATACAGCTGGGAATACACGCGGAACCGGCTGCCGAAATCATATCCCAGTCCTATACCGGCTTTCCCCTGCATGGCGCCGGCGCTGACGCCGATTCCATGAAAACGCTTGCCCAGATAGAAATCCAGTTTGGTATCATCACCAATGCTGGATGCCCCGATGTACCCGAAGGTCCGCTTCCCTGTCTTGTCAAACTGCAGTCCGAAATTACCGCGCCAGTCCTGTCCTCTCATGCTGTGCAGCATATCCGCCCGGGCTTTGACCTTCATCCCGTCCCCCATGGACAGGATCTTATTGGCCCGCTCTGTCACGCCCCGGGCATTGTGGATCGTAGCCTTCAGGTCTTCCTTTGTCCGTGGATCCTGAGCCACATCCGCCAGCGTACTTGTAATCTGTTCCAGATTTTTGCTGGTTATAGCCATGTTCTCTGCCATAACAGCAACGTTCATACCGGTCTTCCCGCCGGCATCGATTCCTTCTGTCAGCCGTTCTATATGCGCCATGGTTTTATTCATGCGCACACTCATCTGATTAAACTGGGCGACCATATTATTAAGTTCCGCCTGGTTCGCCTTCGCGGCATCCGCCATCACCTTCGTAAAGGTATTCAGGTTGTTGCTGATATCCCTTGCATTGATAAAACCGTCCCGCATAGATTTCTGGACTTCCTTATCCCCGAAGACATTGTTCAGGGCATCGGCAATGCCTTCCAGCTTTTCCAGCACCTTGCCGGAATTGGCCATGAAATCGTTCATGTCCCCGCTGGGCTGTCCGGTCAGGCTGCTGCCCGGCTTCACATAAACACCACTGTATTTTTTTGGTGGCCGCACATCCACGAACTTTTCCCCCATCACACCGTCGGAACCGATGGAAAATTCAGCCTCCTGGGGAATCTGGATATCTTTGTTCACGTGCATGGTCACAACGACCTGATCCGGTTCCACCTTCGCTTCCTTTACCGTCCCGATGGGAACGCCGGCATATCGCACCGCGCTGCCTACCTGCAGCCCGTTGACGGAAGGATAGGCCACGTGCAGATCGTAACCGCCGTCAAATAATTTAAAGGCTCCCAGAAAGCTGATCATCCCGGCCAGAATCACGGCTCCGCCCAGCGTCAGCGCCCCTACCTTTGCTTCACTTGCTTTCATCGAAATGCCTCCGTTGCCCCTTTTATCTCTTCCCCTGTAATGAATCCCCGGATCAGGGGATCTTCCGAAGTTTTGAATTCTTCCGGCGTACCGATCGCCGCGATTTTTCCGTCGTTCAGCAATGCAACCCTGTCAGCGGCCACATAGACCGACTCCATATCGTGTGTTACAAGGATGGAAGTAACCTTGTGCTTTTTTTGCGTTTCCCGGATCAGACGGCTGATATTCATGGTCCGTATGGGATCCAGTCCCGCCGTCGGCTCGTCATAAAGGACGATGCGGGGACCGAAGGCCAGCGCCCGGGCCAGGCTGACCCTCTTTTTCATGCCGCCGGAAAGTTCTACCGGATATAAACTTTTGGCATCCGGCATTCCCACGTCCTGCAGCAGGTCGTCTACCTTTTTCCGCACCTCTTCTTCCGGCAGTTTAAAATGCTGCCGGAGCCCGAAGGCTACATTCTCTCCCACATCCAGAAAATCAAACAGCGCAGAGTACTGGAACACCATACCGACATGCTTCCGTATCTCATTCCACTCCTCTTCCGTGAGGTGTGATACATCCTGTCCTTCAATGAATACGCTGCCGCCGGAAGGCTCCAGCAAGCCGGTCAGCACTTTAAGGATTGTGCTTTTACCGGTACCCGACGGGCCGATCACTGCCAGTGTTTCCCCTTTTTTGACTTCCAGATTGACACCCTGCAGTACCTTTTTCGCACCAAAAGCGATTTCCAGGTTCCTCAGGGAAATTACGGATCCTTCCATAATTCCTCTCTTAACAACTAATCTACATACAATAATACCGTCAGAAAATAGTCCGCGATAAAAATCAATATAATTGAAAGCACGACAGAAGCCGTCGTCGCCAGACCGACCCCTTCCGCGCCCTGATTGGCATTCAGCCCTTTAAAACAGCCGACGATGCTGATAATCGCGCCAAAGAAGACCCCTTTGATCATCCCGCCGACAACATCAAACATGTCGCAAAACTCTTTGATAGAATTCAGATATGTAAACGAACCGATGTCCGCATAATAATGGGCTACAAAATAGCCTCCGGCATTGCCGATAAAATTACCGAATACGATCAGCACCGGCATCATCAGGGCCGCCGCCAGGAAACGGGGCGCCACCAGGTACTGTACCGGACTGGTTGCCATGACCCGCAGGGCGTCGATCTGTTCCGTAACCTTCATGGTCCCCAGTTCCGCTGCAATCGCCGCGCCAATACGCCCTGCCACCACGACCCCGGTCAGGACAGGCACCAGTTCCCTGCCCATGGCAATGGCCACAATCCCGCCGACCGTATGGGAGGCTCCCAGGGCAACAAACTCTTTGGCCGTCTGCACGGAAAATACCATTCCGGTGCACAGCATGGTCAGCAGCACGATGGGCAGTGAATCCGCCCCCAGCAGGGCCATCTACCGCAGGGTTTCTTTCAGGCTGGCAAACCTGAGTTTTTTTAACGTATCAATAAAAAGCAGCATCATCCGCCCGGTCACCCGGCAGAAATTCAGGATAAAGGCACCTGTCACAGTGCATAAATCATGAAACATACGCTGCTCTCCTTTCTGGAAATTTCCGCTAACAGTATTCCTTTTATAACTATAATAGAAATTTATGGCATTTTTAAGGCATTTTTACCGTAATCTGCACCTCTCCGTCCACAATATAATCCACAGGTACAGACTGCTTATTGCGTCCTCCCGCCAGCATGGCAGCCAGCGACGGCGCTTCTTCCCCTTCTTCACCCGCAGATGCTTTGCGGC
>JAFTZZ010000186.1 GCA_017460905.1 Acidaminococcaceae bacterium
CAGTCCACGCCGATACCGCTGTAACCGTACAGCAGCGCTTTCACGATCTCCTCTTCCGTTTTCAGCCCGGAGGCGTTGGCCGCCCAGCCGCCTTTATATCCGGACGACAGCACGCTCCAGGTAGCCGCGTCCATGACCTCCAGGAAATTTTTACGCAGCACTGCGCTGTTTTCCGGTGTGAACTCCGCCAGCACCGGCTTGATCTGTTTGTGGGCAAACAGGTTCGGAAGCTGGCCGCTGATTACACCCAGCCAGTCGCTGAAAGCTGCGCTGATGCCGTTTACCCCGCAGGAGGACGGCGCCGCCCAGCCCACCAGCCGGCGAACCAGCGCCGCATTGTTCGGGTTCAGCGGGAATACGCCAAGCTTAATCTTTTTATGCTCATCTGCCGTTTCGAACTCCGCCCCTTTCCAGGCTTTGTTCCATTCTGATTTTTCCCCGCACACCACCGCCAGGTGACGCCCGTTGCTGCCGTCCACCAGCCCCAGATAACCGTCCGGGATCACGCTGAAGGAAGAGCTGACCAGATTTCCTTTGGCGCTCATCAGTTTTTCCGCGATTTCACGTTTAATTGCCATGTACTTGCACCCTCCAGATTCTATAACACATTTTGATTTTCCATATCAGTTGCCTGTATATTTTATCATATAACGAGAAAAGCGCAAACCGGATATTTACGAAAACGGTTTATGGAAATCTGTCCACTGCAGCAACAATACCATATACGTGGTTTACGATTTTCTGTTTTCTGTGAATTTATACACAATATGCACAGAGTTATCCACAGAAAACAGGCGTTTTTGCTTAAAAAAGCATGGCATTTTGCCATTTTTCTGTTCTAAACTCCCTTTATCCACCGGTTTATGCACAACTTGTGGATAAGTACTGTGCATAACTTACGTTTTGTACACACCACAATATATAGTAAAACCAGTTAAAAATTTTTCGAATATATGGGTAAATGGTGATTTTTACCGTTTTGTCAAGCAGTTTTTCTGTAAACCGCAAGAAATAAATTTTAAAAAGTTGTTGACTTTTTTTAACGACAGCAAAGGTGTGATTAAATCAGCGGGTTCGTTCCCGCGAAATTGTCTGACATTATTTTTTATCATAAAAATTATGATTGACGAAATAATGCTATTATCATTTTTGACTGTGTCTGTTTTTCGCTGTCGGCAAACGGCGGACAATTATGCTGGCAATCAAAGCTTTCTGTATACTTAGCGTTTATACTGCCGCGCCAGCCCTGCCAGCTTCGCCGCCAGCGTTTCCGTCAGGCAATCCTTCTCCATCTTCCACATCCAGTTTCCTGACGGCGTACCCGGTGTGTTCATGCGGCAGGTAGCAGGCAGTCCCAGCACGTCCTGCAAAGGCACGATGACCGTATCGGCCCGGCGGCTGTACAGGTATTCGATCAGGCTCCACGTATCCGGTTCCCTGCCGGTCAGGCTGCGTAGCTGATCCCGCAATGTCGGCGAAACTTCGCCCTCCAGCCAGCCCCGCAGCGTATTGTTGTCGTGGGTTCCGCTGTAAGCCACACAGTTCGGCTCCGTGGCAAAATCGCAGATGCCGTCAGCCCGGTGCTGCAGATGGAACTGCAGAATGCGCATGCCAGGCAGTCCCAGTTCGTTCTTTAGCTGATACACGTCCTCGCTGATCTGTCCCAGGTCCTCTGCCACCAATTGCAGGCCGGGCAGCTCTTTCCGCAATGCCAGAAACATTTCCCTGCCCTTTGCCGGTTTCCAGCTGCCGGCCGTCGCGTCCTTTTCCCCCCGGGGAATGCCCCAGGCGGCGACGAAGCCCCGGAAGTGATCCACCCGGATGCTGTCGGCCTGCGCCGCAATAGCGCGGAACCGTTCCTTCCACCAGCGGAAGCCGTCTTTTTCCATTACGTCCCAGCGGTACAGGGGGTTGCCCCAAATTTGTCCCGTAGCGCTGAAATAATCGGGAGGCACGCCCGCCACTTCCGCCGGATTGCCTTCCCCGTCCAGATAAAAATATTCTGGATGGGCCCAGCAGTCCGCGCTGTCCGCCGCTACAAAAATCGGCATATCGCCTAAAATAGAAATCCCTTTTGCATTGGCATACGCTTTGATTTCCTGCCAGGCGCAGGCAAAGTTAAATTGCTTTTGCTTATAAACCTCTGTCTGTTTTTGCATCAGCGTTTCATAGTTTTGCAGCGCTTTTGCGGTTCGCATCCGGATATCCTCCGGCCACGTCTGCCAGGGCCGGCCATTAAAATGATCCTGCAGCGCCCGGTAAAGGGCGTAGTCGGAAAGCCAGTAACGGTTTTTGTCGCAGAAATCCAGATAGGATTTTTCCTGTTTACGTTGTGAAGTGTTCAAGTGGCTGCACTCTTCATTTACCTTTTGTTCAAAGCTTTGTGTTTCATTACGTTGCTGCGTCCTTGCATTTTTGCTAAAGTGTTCTGTTTCATCGCCATCGTCCGCGAACAACGTTTCATGCCCGGCAAAGGCGGAAACAGATAAATACGGGGAATTTCCCAGTCCCGGCGGATTCAGCGGCAGTATCTGCCAGACCTTTTGCCCGGCAGCCGCCAGAAAATCGATCCACGCTTTTGCCGCAGTGATTTTTTCTTTTCCGTTTTCGCCCCAAAGTGATGTGGGGTGAAGCAACATGCCCGCTTTGCGGGAAGATGTTTTTCCGGTTTCGCCGTTTACCGGTAACAGGCCGTCAGTTTTTTCTTCATTTGTATTGCCGTCTTTTTTCTTTTCTTCACAGCGGAAAATAAACGAACTCACCGGCGGCAGCGTAACGGTAAAAATGCCGTTGACTACGGGAACCGGCCCGCCCTCTGCGGCTTCGCCGGAAGGTTCGGTATGATGCAGTTCGCCAAAGGCAAGCTCACCCGTATACACCCGCACCGTATGAGATGTATTGCCCCGGTTCAGCGCTACAAAGAACAGTCCGTCTTCGGCCGGATTGCCGAATACGTCCCGGCCGCCTTCCACAGAACGGGCGTAGATGTACACATCCCCTTCTGCGTAAATGGGAATCATCCGTCCGGTACGCAGGGCGTCATATTTGTTTCGCAGCTGTATAAAGGCGCGGCAGGCGGTTTGCAGGGTTTTATTTTCCGTTCCCCAGGGATAGGGACGCCGGTTGTCCGGATCTTTTCCGCCCTGTAAGCCGGCTTCGTCGCCGTAATAGACACAGGGTGCGCCCGGCAGCGTCATCTGCCAGGCCCAGAGCAGCAGCAGGCGGCGTTCGCCGGTTGTTAACTCATCGTTTCTGTGAAAATAATTTTCATTGGTCCGCAACAGCTCTTTTCCGTTATCTTTTGCCGGCGTAACCGTTTCCGCAGTGAGCGCCAATTCTTCCGGATTTTTTTCTTCCAATACCGACAAAACCCGCTCTACGTCGTGGCTGCCTGCCAGGTTCAGCATAGCGTAAAAATTTTCCGGCGGATAATTTTCCATCTGGTGCAGGTACAAGGCATTAGTATATCCAGCGTCCGCCCGGTCCAGCAGGAAATCCAACATCAGCCGCCGCAGCACATAGTTCATGACGCTGTCCAGCTTGCCGCCGCACAGGTAGGCCCGCTGCTTTCCGTAGCTGATCTTGTTGGACGCATCTTCCCAGACCTCGCCGATCAGCGCGGCCTCCGGGGCTTCCTGCTTTAACTCGCGGTAAAACGCCGTCAGGAATTCGTCCGGCAGTTCATCCGCCACGTCGAGACGCCAGCCGCTGATACCGGCCTGCAGCCAGTGTTTCAGCACGCTGTCTTTGTTCATGATCATAAAATCCTGATAGCTGCTGTCTGTCTCATCCACTTCCGGCAGGCTCTTATCTCCCCACCAGCAATTGTACTCTTCCGGAAATTTTTTAAACTGATACCAGGAATAATACGGGGATTTTTTCGACTGATACGCGCCGGTTTCCGGATAGCTCCCCTGCCGGTTGAAATAGCGGCTGTCATCGCCCGTATGGCTGAACACGCCGTCCAGAAGGATCCGGATACCGCGTTCTTTCGCTTCCCGGCACAGCCGGATAAATTCTTCCTCCGTACCCAGAAACGCATCAATTTTTTTATAATCGCCGGTATCATAATGATGGTTGCTGCGGCTTTCAAAAACCGGGTTCAGATAAAGACAGGTGACGCCCAGCGCCTGAAGATAGTCCAGCTTTTCCCGGATACCCTCCAGCGTACCGCCAAAAAAATCATAATAAAGGATGTTGCCCGTATCCGGGTCTTTGATGTAACGGGGCCGATCGTTCCAGCTTCCGTGCAGCAGCGCATTCTTTTTCCCGCCGAACTGGGACAGAGGCACACTGCCCCGGTTAAAACGGTCCGGAAAGATCTGGTACACGACAGCGTGCTTCAGCCAGTCCGGCGTTTTGGCCTGGCGGTCATAAACGGTGATCTGGAAGGAGGGCGGTTCTTTTTCGCTGCTCTGCCCCCAGCCTCCCAGCTGTTCCCGGTTGTTGCCGTAATAAAAAATTTTTCCTGCGGTTTCAACTTTAAAATAATACCAAAGCAGGCAGCCCTGTTCCGGGACTGCCAGCCTGTATACGTATTTTCGTTTTTTTCTTTCCTGCGCAGGCGGTAAAAGCCTGTTTTCCCTTTCCATGGCATACAGACATTCGCCCGCGCCTTCCTGCCAGACGCGCAGAATTACGTTTTCCGTTCCGTCCCCTTCCACTTCGCAGCGCAGTGTAACCGTTGACCCGGCCTGCACTGCGCCGAAGGGGAACCGATAGGCTGTATTTCTTGAATCGTGAATGATTACGGGCTGTATCATATCTTAAATTTATTCTTCCTTCTTTTTATTTTTCGAACCGGGCTTGCGGCCGCGTTTTTTCGGCGCAGCGGCTGCAGCGGTTTCGTCCGTCACTGCAGGCACAGCTTCGGTTTTGGCTTCAGCCGTTTTTTTTGCCGCTGTCTTCCGGGCAGCTCTTTTTTTAACAGGCGCGGCTTCCGCAGCTTCCGGCTCAGCGGTTTTTTTCGCGGATGCTTTTTTCGCCGTTGTTTTGCCCGCAGCTTTTTTCACTGTCTTTTTCGCAGCGGTTTTCTTTTTGGCAGGTTCTTTCTCTGCTTCTTCCGGTTTATTTTCAACAACAGCTTCCGCGTTTATAACCGGCTGCTGTACATGTTCCTGAACCGGTTCTGCCTCAGCTGTTATTTCTTCGCCTTTGACCGCCTGCAAAATTTCTTCCTCAACAGCTGCAATCTGCGTTTCCGGAATCGGTTCTGCCGTAACCGGAACGCCCGCTACTTTATCATACAGATCCGCATACGCCCGGGCGGAACGGTTCCAGCTGTTATCGCTTTCCATAGCATTGATCACTAATTTTTCCCAAAATGGTTTCTCGGCAAAATAGCTTAACCCGCGTTTGATTGTGAACAGCAGCTCATGGGCGTTAAAGTTGGCAAAACGCAGTCCGTTGCCGTCCGTTGCGTTATACTTGTCGAAATCTTTGACAGAATCTTTCAGGCCGCCAGTCTCCCGCACAACGGGAATCGTACCGTAACGCATGGCGATCATCTGGCTCAGGCCGCAGGCCTCATACCGGGACGGCATAAGAAACAGGTCTGCGCCCGCATACACACGGCGGGCCAGCCCTTCGTTAAACAAAATATTGACCGACACGCTGCCCGGATGTCTCCATGCCAGCTCCCGCAGCGCATCTGCGTATTCTTCGTCACCGGTGCCCACAACGACCAGCTGCACCTGTTCTTCCATCAGTTCATTCATGATATAGGTGACCAGGTCCAGCCCCTTGGCTTCCACCAGCCGGGTGATCATGGCCAGCACCGGAATCTCCCGGTTCACCGTCAGGCCCAGTTCACGCTGCAGCGCTTCCTTGGCCATCGGTTTTTTCACAAATACATTCGTTTTATTGAAGCAGACCGGAAGGTTCATATCGGTTTCCGGATTGTATTCCTGTTCATCCAGTCCGTTCAGAATGCCGCTGATTTTTCCGGCGCAGAGCGCAACATAATCTTCCAGCCCCTCGCCGAAATACGGATAGGTGATCTCCTCCGCATACGTGGGGCTTACCGTTGTAATAAAATCAGCGTAACACATGCCTGCTTTCATAAAGTTAACATTGCCGGCATTTTCAATATTGCCGTTGTATAACAGGCGCAGGGGCAGGCCCAGTACATCTTCTACGATCTGTCTGCCAAACACGCCCTGATATTTCAGGTTATGAATCGTATAAATATTTTTCAGGCCCTGATAGAACGGATCCTGCATAAAATCTTCTTTCAGATAGGCGCCCAGCATACCGGTATGCCAGTCATTGCTGTGGATCACATCCGGTTTAAAATCAATATAGTGAAGCATGGCCAGCACCGCTTTGGCAAAATAGGCAAACCGTTCGGCATCGTCATCGAAGCCGTATAATTTGTCCCGGCCGAAATAATATTCATTGTCGATAAAATATACGGGAATACCGTCCTGTACCAGCTTTTTTACCCCCAGGTACTGGTCGCGCCAGGACAGGTCCAGCGAACCGGTGTAAACCGTTTCCATCTCATTTCTATATGCTTCGCCGATGCCCGCATACAGGGGAATCACCAGCGCCGGTTCCACGCCCAGCGCCTGCAGCGCTTTAGGCAGCGCCCCCATGACATCGGCCAGGCCGCCGGTTTTGATAAACGGGGCCGCTTCTGATGCAACAAATAAAACTTTCATCTTTATCTTCCGCCTTTCTTTGAAACAACACGCAGGGATCTTTTCTTTTTGCTCTTACTGTCTTCTATTTTTGTCTCCGTAATTTTTCTTTTTCTGCTTTTCTGTTTTTTCAGGTACAGTACTGCCAGCGGCGGCAGTGTCAGGACGATCGACTGCTCTTTACCGTGGCAGGGCGACGCTTCGCTCTTCACCGGTTTCGCGTTGGCTACCCCGGAACCGCCGAATTCCGCATTGTCGCTGTTGAAAATTTCTTTATAGGAACCGGCCTCTTCCACACCGATCCGGTAATTGTTCCGGACTTCCGGTGTAAAATTGCAGATCACAACAGTCTGGTCTTCCGGCTTCTTTCCTTTCCGGTAAAAACTGATCACGCTGTTATCCCGGTCATCGCAGCTGATCCAGTTAAAGCCCTGCCAGTTGTAATCGATCTCCCAGAACTCCGGATGTTTATTATAAAAAAGATTCAGCTTTTTCACGTATTGCTGCATCTGCCGGTGGGATGGGTAATCCAGCAGGTGCCAGTCCAGACTGTCGTCAAACTTCCATTCAATAAACTGCCCGAACTCGCCGCCCATGAACAGCAGCTTTTTGCCCGGATGGCTCATCCAGTACCCGAAGAATGCCCGCAGGCCGGCAAATTTTTTCCAGTAATCCCCGGGCATCTTGTCCAGCAGGGAATGTTTGCCGTGCACTACCTCGTCATGGCTCAGCGGCAGGATAAAATTCTCGGCAAAGGCATAATAGAGGGAAAAGGTGATTAAATCCTGGGAACCTTTCCGGAACAGGGGATCCATAGCCATATAGCGGAGCATGTCGTTCATCCAGCCCATGTTCCATTTATAGTTAAAGCCCAGACCGCCCTTATCCGCCGGCCCGGAAACCATGGGCCAAGATGTGGACTCTTCCGCAATCATCAGCGCCTGGGGAATTTCCCTGAATACCGCGGTATTCAGCTTGCGCAGAAAATCCACAGCCTCCAGGTTTTCCCGTCCGCCGTATTTGTTTGCCTGCCACTCGCCCTGCTTCTTGCCGTAATCCAGATACAGCATGTTGGCCACTGCATCAATACGCAGCCCGTCCAGATGGAACTGCTCCAGCCAGAAGCAGGCGCTGGAAATCAGGAAACTCTGCACTTCCGGACGGCCGTAATCAAAATTCATGGTATCCCAGTCTTTGTTTTCTGCCAGCGTAACATTGCCGGATTCGTACAGCGGCTCTCCGTCAAAA
>JAFTZZ010000187.1 GCA_017460905.1 Acidaminococcaceae bacterium
AGTTGCTTTCCCGGCTGTTTTTTGACGGAAAGCGCATCAACGACCCGTTTCAGCTGATGGATTCTGTACAGAAATACGTGGGTAGAAAACATCCTACATATTTTACCTTAAAAAGCAAACAGAGCCAGGAAAAGATACCGAAGCTTATTTCCATGGGACGGAATTTTACAGTGCAGTTTTCCACGGACGCATCCAATGATTATTTTAAGCGTGAAAAGGAACCGGGAACCCTGCACGTTTTTTTAGACGGCAATCCGGTGGATGAGCTGATTTACAGCGTCTCCTGCGTGAACGGACTCTGCCGTCTGGAACTGGCCTTTCCCGATGAACTGATCACGGGGATGATGGCGACCTATGTTACGGAGATTGAAGACGAATACGTAGCAAGCAAGTTTCATAATGAATTTTCCGTTATGGTGGTGGAACCGGTACCAATAGTAAATCGCAGAGAAAAAGAGAACCCGGGCGCTAAAAAACGATCCAAGGCGCAGCAGCGCAAGGCATTGCCCAACATCATCCCGGTGTACCGCGACCAGTGGGAAAAGTATGGAATGAATGAAGAAAGCGCCATCATCCGCCGGAAGACAGAAGATACGCTGGATTACTTTGTGAACATGGACAACAAGTACCTGCTGACGGAAATCAACGACCTGAAGCAGCAGGAAGAAATTGAACTGAAGAAAGAGGAATATAATCTGACAATGGTTGTCTTTGCCATGTCTATTGAAACCTTTTGCGCGGAACAGATCCAGGACACCGGGGAATCCATGGATATTTCTGCCGAGGTGGAACGGCATACGAAGATTGCCGCCAGAGCCATCGTGCCGATTTCCAATATGATCCGGGAAATCAGCGCCAGAGTAGAAAAGGCAAAGAAGTAAAATTAATGCCATTGGTGTTGAAAAGAAATTACTGGAAACAAGGGAAAAATTGACATTACATTGTTTTTTTGTGTAACAGATTATCAAAAAAATCAACAAATTTGAATGATAAAATAAATAATTAGATTTTAAGAAAGGAAACTTGAATGGGCACATTTATTCATAAGATCGGTCGACTGACGATTCCTGAAGAAAAGCGAGTTGAATTTTTGTCTGAAGCAAGAAAAATTGCTGACCAAAGCGGTCTTTTTGCCACAAATTATGTGTGTCTTTTCGATAAAAAACTACAGCTCTTAAATTTTCCTTCCTTTGAAGAAGTCGATAAGGACGGAGTAATCGATTTTACCTATAACTATTTTGAAGATAGCTGTTGGGAAAATGCCGGTATACATTTGAAGGATTGCACTCCTTACAGTGAAAAAATCGGATGGAAGCATTTTAATCTGGCGGTGCAGACAATTTACATTCTGGCCGAAACATATTCCTCTACGCCATTTGCTTCTTTCAACGATTCTTTAAATGCGCCGATTGCGACTATCAGTTGGCTCCGTTATCTTTTGCAGCGTGACATACAATATACATGGCGTAAGCATTTGTGGACTTTGTTTGAGTTACACGCGAAAGTTGCAGCGAAATATTCGGAGGAGCCGGTTATAGATAAAGAGTTTGCTGATACTTTTGCTGCGGATAATACAAATCTGGCAGAATGGTTAAGTGTCATGGCTGTAACACAGGGGATAAAATCTGTATTGCCTGATAACACTGAAAAGAAAGAAGAATCCGTATATAAATTGAATTACCTGGATTTTATTGCAGCTTTACACAACGGCGTGAATGAATATAAAACAACCGCAACTATTAAAAAAGAAGAACAATTGCAGTTTCTTCTGAATCTGCTTACCTGTGAACAGCCGGAAAGGAAACAGTTGCTGAGCGATATGAAAAATCATAATCTTCTGGTGGGAATTACGATTGTTAAACCCCAGATTGTAGTAAAAGTGATTTCTGAAGTTTATGAACAAAATTTCTGGAAACTGTGGTGGAAAATCAGCGACCATATTTCGATTGAACCTGTAGACTTTTTTAAAGATAATCGGGAGCTGGAAGAAAAAGCCAACTTAACTACAGATCAGTTCTTCAATATTGACAAAGATGAAAGACTGTATTGGTGGGTTGATAATGGGGATGTGGAAATCAGTGAAGCAATGAAAGAAGAACTTAATAGTTATGCTGAGAGGCATCAGAAATTATCCAGTCAGGAAGATAAGCTTACTCCAAATCAGGCAGATATTTTGAAGTGGCAAAAACGACTCGTGACCATGCTTGCGGATTATCCAAAGGTTATGATGTTTGATACGCTCTTTTCTGAATTAATTGGAAATTTTTATAAAAAAGAGTACAGGGCTGCAGTTTTACTGCTGGAAGAGAATGTTCAGGATTCAATAAAATATAAACATTTGATTGCGGCTCTTGCAAATACAAAATTGCGAAATAAAGTGTTTGGGTTTTGAATGCAGACATTATTTTTCACGGATTCTTAAAAACTAAAACCTGGTATCAACTTAACATAAGCGATAAAGTATGGTAAGTTAAGAAAATAATTACAGATCTTGAAAAGAACTGCTTCCCCACACTTTTCCTTGCCCCTGCAAGCCGAGTGTGATATAATATTTCAGTCAATTAAATACGTCCCTAATCACAACATTGCACAATGAACAGGAGAGTAACGCTTTCAATGCACAAAGAGAGTCCGGGGTGGTGGAAGCCGGGCGGTGGCGACTGCGTGAAGTTCACCTGAGAGTGTCCCTGCTGAACCAGTAGTAGGCAGAGCGTGCGCCGCGTTAAGGCACAAGAGATAAGGAATGCTGGTCAACGAGTTTGCAATTAAGCATACACAAAACGATTGCACAGCGTTTCCTTTAAAATAGGGTGGTACCGCGGAACATTACTTTCGCCCCTTAACAGGGACGGAAGTTTTTTTATCAGGAGGCATGAACATGAGCATGAAAGAAATGCTGCTGGAGCTGCGGGAAAAAGCACTGGCAGACCTGGAAGCTGCAGCCAGCTCCCAGGAATTGCAGGACCTGAAGGTCAAGTATCTGGGTCGCAAGGGTCCCATGACGGAAATTCTGCGTGGCATGGGCAAGGTGCCGGCAGAAGAACGTCCGAAGATTGGTGAAATCGTTAATCAAGTAAAACAGACGCTGGAGCAGTGCCTGAAGGACCGCACGGAAATTCTGCGGGCCGAAGCGCTGAAAGCCAAAATCGCCAACGATAAAGTGGACATCACCCTGCCCGGGCGCAAACCGGCGGGCGGGCATCTGCATCCCATTACGCTGACGGCGCGGGAAATCAAGAAGATTTTCATGCACATGGGCTTTGACGTAGTGGAAGGCCCCGAAATCGACAACGATTATTTTAACTTTGAAGCCTTGAACCTGCCGAAGGATCATCCAGCCCGGGACATGCAGGATACATTCTATATTACGGACAATTTCCTGCTGCGCACCCAGACCAGCGGCGTGCAGGCCCGCACCATGCAGAGCAAGGAACCTAACACGCCCATCCGTATGATCTCTCCCGGCGCAGTGTACCGCAACGATTACGACGCCACCCATTCCCCCATGTTCCATCAGGTGGAAGGGCTCGTGGTGGATAAAAACATCAGCCTGGCAGACCTGAAAGGTACGCTGGAAACCTTCTGCAAGGAAATGTTTGGCAGCAGCGTGAAGATTCGCCTGCGCCCCAGCTACTTCCCGTTTACGGAACCCAGCTGCGAGGTGGACATCAGCTGCGTGATCTGCGGCGGCAAAGGCTGCAACATGTGCAAGCATTCCGGCTGGCTGGAAATTTTAGGCTCCGGCGAAGTGCATCCGAATGTGCTGGAGATGAGTGGCTACGATCCGTCCGTCATGAACGGCTATGCGTTCGGCATGGGCGTGGAGCGTATCGCTATGCTGAAATACGGCATTGACGACCTGCGTTTATTCTTTGAAAACGATCTGCGGTTCATCCGCCAGTTCCGGTAAGGGAGGGAGAGAATATGTTAGCTTCGATTGCATGGTTAAAACGCTATGTGGACATTGACGTAACTCCCGAAGAATTGGCTGACAGGCTGACCCGCGTGGGACTGGAAGTGGAAAGCGTCAAATATCTGGGAGAAGGGATTTCCGGCGTGCTCACCGGAAAAGTTACGGCCATTGAGCGCAACCCCAAGAGCGATCATCTGTGGGTATGCCAGATGGATTATGGCAGCGGCGAGATCGTACAGATCCAGACCGGCGCCCAAAATGTGAAATTAGGGGACATGGTTCCCGTGGCAACGTTGGGTGCGGAACTGCCCAACGGAATGAAGCTGAAAAAAGTGAAGATGGCGGACGTGTATTCCTACGGCATGCTGTGCAGCGCGGCGGAGCTTGGCATTGACAACAAGCTGCTGCTGCCGGAACAGCGGGAAGGCATCCTGATTCTGCCGCCGGATACGCCTATCGGCGTGGATATTAAAGATGTGTTAGGCTTGAACGATACGGTGCTGGACATTGACCTGACCGCCAACAAGCAGGACTGCTTCTGCATGACCGGCATCGCCCGGGAAGCGGCGGCGGTGCTGGGCAAAACCATGCGCATGCCGGATATGAGCGTGAAGGAAGCGGCAGGCGGCGATGTGCATGAGATGATGCGGAATGATATTGAAATTCCGGAGCTGTGCAGCCGTTTCACCAACCGCGTGCTGAAAAATATTAAGATTATGCCCTCGCCGGAATGGATGCAGAATGAACTGCGTGCCTGCGGCGTGCGTCCCATCAGCAACGTGGTCGACGTGACCAACTATGTGATGATGGAGCTGGGACAGCCCATGCACGCCTACGATTACGATACGCTGAAGGATCATGCGCTGATCGTGCGGCGGGCAAGACCCGGCGAGCACATCCAGACCCTGGATGACCAGGACCGGGCGCTGACGCCGGACATGATCACCATTGCGGATACCGAAAAGGCGGTAGGTCTGGGCGGTGTCATGGGCGGCCTGATCACCGAAGTAACGGACAAGACCACAACGGTCATTTTAGAAGCGGCGGCCTTTAACGGCCCGTCCATCCGGCGCACGTCCAAGGCGCTGGGCCTGCGCAGTGAAGCGTCCATGCGTTTTGAACGGGGCATCGACATTGCCCACTGCCACTACGCCCTGAACCGCGCGGCGCACCTGTTGGAAGAAATGGGCGCCTGCGATACGGTGTGCGGCATCGCGGATGCGTATCCCGTGCCCTACGAACCGGCGGTTATCACGGTAACACCGGAAGCTATCAATACCCGTATCGGCGTGGAGATTCCCAAAGAAGAGATGCTGGACATTCTGCAGCGTCTGCAGTTTGAGGTTGCGGAAGCAAACGGCGCGCTGGTGATTACCGCGCCCACCTGGCGGCAGGATGTGACCTGCGATGCGGATATTTCCGAGGAAATAGCCCGCATGCATTCCTACGATAAAATTGAAAGCCACAATCCGGAACTGGCGCTGCGCCAGGGCAAGGAAGACCCCATGGAAGAGGTGAAGAGCGAAGCGGAGGATTATCTGGCTTCTGCCGGTCTGGACGAAGTGATGACCTACACCTTCGTGCATCCTTCCTTTGTGGACAAACTGATGCTGACGGCAGAGGACGCCCGCCGCAACGTGATAAAACTGATGAACCCTATCAGCGACGAGTTCGGCGTCATGCGTACAACCATGCTGCCCAGTCTGCTGCATACGGCGGCGTACAATCTGGCCCGGCAGGCGGAGAGCGTGAAGATCTTTGAAGTGGGCCGTGTGTACCTGCCGAAATCCCTCCCCCTCACCGATCATCCGGAAGAACGCCGTGTCATCGGCGCAGTAATGAGCGGGAAACGGAACGAGCTTTCCTGGACCAGCGGCAAGGACAGCGTGGACTTTTACGACATGAAGGGCGTGGTAGAAGGCCTGCTGGCCAAGATGCAGCTGACGGATTACGAACTGGTTCCCGCCGAACAGCCTTACATGCATCCGGGCAAGAGCTGTGCGGTAAGGGCCGGCGTCAAGGTCATCGGTTACTTCGGCTGCCTGCATCCCACGGCGGCGGCAAACTTCGACGTGCCGGAAGAGACCTATGTGCTGGAACTGGAGCTGGCGCCTCTGGCAGAGTCGGCGCTGCGGGTTCCCCAGTACACGCATCTGGCCAAGTTCCCGGGCACCAGCCGCGACATTGCGGTAGTGGTTCCGAAGGACGTAACGGTTAAGGAGCTGGAAGGTGTGCTGCGTGCCAATGCTGGCGAGCTGCTGAAAGGCATCCGCGTCTTTGACGTCTACACCGGCAAGCAGGTGGCGGAGGGCTGTAAGTCCGTTGCCTTCAACCTGACCTTCCAGGCGGAAGACCGCACCCTCACCGACGGCGAAATCGACCCCATCATCAAAAACGTGGTGGAAAAAGTGGCGGAAGCGTACGAAGCCAAGTTAAGGAAATAAAAGAAAATTTATGCAAGGCTTGCCCTCGTATTGAAATAAAGGTAAAATATAAATATATAGTAGTGTGCTTTTTTAAAATCCGGCCATTGGCCTTAAGAAGGGGATTATTTCTATGGAAAACAAAGAACGTTTAGTAGGTACTGTATCCAGAGGCATCCGTCTGCCGATCATCCGTCAGGGCGATAACCTGGCTGACATTGTGACCGACAGCGTACTGAAAGCTGCGGAAAGTGAAGGCTTTGCCCTCCGCGACCGGGATGTCATTTCCATTACAGAATCCATTGTTGCCCGTGCCCAGGGCAACTACTGTTCCGTCGATGATATCGCGGCCGATGTGAAAGCGAAGCTGGGCGGGGAAACCATCGGCGTCATCTTCCCAATCCTGTCCCGCAACCGCTTCGCTATCTGCCTGCGGGGCATTGCCAAAGGCGCAAAGAAGGTTGTGCTGATGCTGAGCTATCCTTCCGACGAAGTGGGCAACCATCTGGTAAGCTGGGATCAGATTGATGAAGCGGGCGTGAATCCCTTCAGCGATGTGCTGACCCTGGAAAAATACCGGGAACTGTTTGGTTCAACCGTACATGAATTTACCGGCGTGGACTATGTTGATTACTATAAAGAGCTGATGGAATCCAGCGGTGCAGAGGTTGAAGTGATTTTTGCCAACCATCCGGAAGCAATCCTGAAATACACGGATAAAATTTTGAACTGCGACATCCACACCCGTGCCCGCACCAAACGGATCCTGAAAAAAGCAGGCGCCAAAGTGGTCTGCGGGCTGGACGATATCATGACGGCTTCCGTAAACGGCAGCGGTTTCAATGAGAATTACGGTCTGCTGGGTTCCAACAAATCCACAGAAGATAAAGTGAAACTGTTCCCGCACAAATGCCAGCCGTTGGTGGAAGAAGTGCAGGCCCGCGTGCTGAAAGCTACCGGCAAGCATGTGGAGGTTATGGTGTACGGCGACGGCGCATTCAAAGACCCCCAGGGCAAGATCTGGGAACTGGCGGACCCCGTTGTTTCCCCGGCCTTTACCAGCGGCCTGGTAGGTACGCCTAACGAACTGAAACTGAAATATCTGGCGGATAATGATTTTGCCAGCCTGTCCGGTGAAGAACTGAAGAAAGCCATCACCGACAGTATCGTCAAGAAGAGCGGCAGCCTGGTAGGCAACATGGCTTCCGAAGGCACTACACCGCGTCAGCTCACTGACCTGATCGGGTCCCTGTGCGACCTGACCTCCGGCTCCGGCGACAAAGGCACGCCGGTTGTACTGGTACAGGGGTATTTCGACAACTACTCTAACTGAGAATATTGAAGTGATTGCGCCGGAGATCATCCCGAAAGGAGTATCCCCTTCGAGGAGTGAGACGACGAGGGAGAAAGAGGGATAACTCTGGCGCTAAGCAAAATTGAATTTTACAAAGAAGAAGGAGGTCCCCCATGGAACAGGCGAAACGTCCGGAAACAATGGAACGCATCACCACGCCGGCATTGGCGAAGGCATTTATTGACGAACAGGTTTCGGAATTACAGAAACAGATCGGCAGCAAAAAAGTGCTGCTGGCACTGTCCGGCGGCGTAGACTCTTCTGTTGTGGCTGCGCTGCTGATCAAAGCGGTAGGGCAGCAGCTGGTCTGTGTGCATGTCAACCACGGCCTGCTGCGCAAAGGCGAACCGGAACAGGTCATCAAAGTGTTCCGGGACGAAATGAAAGCCAACCTGATCTATGTTGACGCAACGGAACGCTTCTTAGGCAAGCTGGCCGGCGTCAGCGATCCGGAAACGAAACGCAAGATCATCGGCGGCGAATTCATTGAAGTATTTGCGGAAGAAGCAAAAAAACTGGAAGGCATTGAATTCCTGGCTCAGGGCACCATTTATCCAGATATCCTGGAAAGCGAGCAGGGCATCAAGGCTCATCACAATGTAGGCGGCCTGCCTCCCGAACTGAACTTTGAACTGGTTGAACCGGTCAAGCTGCTGTATAAGGATGAAGTGCGCGTAGTCGGCAAAGAGCTGGGCCTGCCGGACAACATGGTATACCGTCAGCCCTTCCCGGGACCGGGTCTGGGCGTGCGCTGCCCGGGCGCCATCACCCGCGACAGACTGGAAGCGGTCCGGGAGAGCGACGCGATCCTCCGGGAAGAATTCGCGAAGAACGGACTGGAAGGCAAAGTATGGCAATACTTCACCGTAGTGCCTGATTTCAAATCCACCGGTATCCGCGACGGCAAGCGTACCTTTGACTGGCCCGTTATCATTCGTGCCGTCAACACCAAGGATGCCATCACCGCTACGGTGGAGAATGTTCCGTATGAGCTGATGCAGCACATTACCGACCGCATTGTGCACGAAGTAAAAGGCGTAAACCGTGTGCTGTATGACTTCACCCCGAAACCGACGGCAACGATTGAGTACGAATAAAAAGCAGAATCCCCGGAACACTGATCATTGAAAGCCGTCCCCTCACAGACGGCTTTTCTTTTTTCCATGAAAATCCCCGCTATGGACAGTAATTTTTTCTACAATTATGATAAAAAACAGTAAAACCTATTGCAATTTTTATGGAAATGTAGTATAAATACAAAGTCGTTTATAATTGTAAGGAATGCAACAGTATTTTTAAACAGATGAGCATAATAAGGCGAAAGAGGTTTGGCAAGATGGCAGCAGTAAATTTGGAACAGTACGGAATTACCGGCGCAACGGAGGTTATTTACAATCCGTCCTATGAATTTCTTTTCGAAGAAGAGATGCGTCCGGATCTGGAAGGTTTTGAAAAAGGCAAGCTTTCCGAAATGGGCGCCGTGAACGTGAGGACCGGCATTTACACCGGACGTTCCCCCAAAGACAAATATATTGTCGAGGATGAAAATTCCAGGGACACCGTATGGTGGACTTCGGATGAATACCATAATGACAATCATCGTATGAGCGAAGAAACCTGGAAGGTTGTAAGAGACCTGGCCGTAAAACAGCTCTGCAACAAGAGGCTCTTTGTGGTAGATGCATTCTGCGGCGCTGACAAGACATCCCGCATGGCTGTCCGTTTTATCATGGAAGTGGCTTGGCAGGCACATTTCGTCAAGAACATGTTTATTGCTCCTACGGAAGAGGAACTGGAAAACTTTAAACCTGATTTTGTAGTGTATGAAGCTTCCAAGGCGAAGGTGGAAAACTTTAAAGAACTGGATCTCAATTCCGAGACCTGTATTGCCTTTAACATTACCAGCCACGAACAGGTTATCCTGAATACCTGGTACGGCGGCGAAATGAAAAAGGGCATGTTCTCTATGATGAATTATTACCTGCCCCTGAAGGGCATTGCTTCCATGCACTGCTCTGCCAATACAGATCGTTATGGAGAAAATACGGCAATCTTTTTCGGTTTGTCCGGAACCGGTAAGACCACCCTGTCCACCGACCCGAACCGCCTGCTTATTGGCGATGACGAACACGGCTGGAACGATTCAGGCATCTTCAACCTGGAAGGCGGCTGCTATGCCAAGGTCATCGACCTGGATAAAAAATCCGAACCGGATATCTATAACGCGATTCGCAGGGACGCGCTTCTGGAAAATGTCAGCATGGACGAAGACGGGAAGATCGATTTTGCTGACAAGAGCCTGACGGAAAACACCAGGGCTTCTTATCCGATTGAACATATTGAACACATCGTCAGGAGAATCCGTCCTGATTCTGTCGGCCCTGATGCGAAAAATGTCATCTTCCTTTCGGCCGATGCCTTTGGCGTGCTGCCTCCGGTTTCCATTCTGACGCCGGAGCAGACCAAATACTATTTCCTGTCCGGCTTCACTGCCAAGCTGGCCGGCACGGAACGCGGCATTACCGAACCGACCCCGACTTTCTCTGCCTGCTTCGGCCAGGCGTTCCTGGAACTGCATCCTACAAAGTATGCGGAAGAACTGGTAAAGAAGATGGAAAAATCCGGCGCGAAAGCGTACCTTGTGAACACTGGCTGGAACGGTACCGGTAAACGTATTTCCATCAGAGATACCCGCGGTATTATCGACGCGATCCTGAACGGTGATGTGAACAAGGCGCCTACGAAAGTAATTCCGGTTTTCGGTTTGGAGGTGCCTGTAAAACTGCTGGGCGTAGACTCTGGCATTCTCGATCCCCGCGATACCTATGCGGATCCGGCAGAATGGGACGCGAAAGCAAAAGACCTGGCGCAGCGTTTCATCAAAAACTTTAAAAAATATGAAGGCAATGAAGCTGGCAGGGCGCTGGTAGCTGCAGGCCCGCAGTTAAGGAACCGCTGATTAACCGGATAATTCTGTTAACAGGACGCCCTGCTTTTACGGAAGCGGGGCGTATTTATTATATACTATATACGTTTGAGGGGTAAGCAATCGATGAATAAACTGTTACGCAATGACGCAGAGACAATTATAAAATACGCCATCCAGGCGGTGCAGCCGGATAAAGCGGTCCGGCAGACCCTGCAGGATTACCGGCCCGGCAAAGGCCGCACGATCCTGGTGGCCATCGGCAAGGCGGCCTGGCAGATGACAAAGGCAGCGGTAGATATACTGGGGCAGGTTGACGCAGGCATCGTTATCACCAAGTACAGGCATATGAAAGGGGAGATTCCCGGCGTTGCCTGTTACGAAGCGGGACATCCGGTGCCGGATGAAAACAGCTATGCGGCAACGGAAAAAGCGCTGGAGATGGTGAAAGACCTGACCGCTGACGACACGGTCATCTTTCTGATTTCCGGCGGTGGCAGCGCCTTGTTTGAACTGCCTCTGATTCCCGGTGAAGAATTGCAGAAGATTACGCTGCAGCTGTTGAACAGCGGCGCCAATATCGTAGAGATCAACAAGATCCGCAAACGCCTCAGCGGCGTAAAGGCGGGACGCTTTGCCCAGGCCTGTGCGCCGGCGAAGGTGCTGAGCATTGTGCTGAGCGATGTGGTGGGGAACCGGCTTGACAGTATCTCCAGCGGTCCTGCGTATCCCGACGCCAGCACCTGCGAGGAAGCCAAAGCAGTAGTGGAAAAATACAACATCCGTCTGTCGGAGCAGGCAGCGGCGCTGCTGGAAAATGAAACGCCCAAACAGCTGGACAACGTGGAAACGCATATCAACGGTTCCGTAAAAGAGCTGTGTGTGGCAACGGCAGAAGCGGCAAAAAAGTTGGGCTATGAGCCTTTCATTCTGACAGATGAGCTGTGCTGTGAGGCCAGCGCGGCGGGCAGCTTCCTTGCCAGTATTTTGAAAAGCCATGGGAACAGCGACCGTTCGCTGGCGTTTATCGCCGGCGGGGAAACGGTGGTACAGGTCAGCGGCTACGGTTCCGGCGGCCGCAGCCAGGAACTGGCGCTGGCAGCAGCTCCGGTCATTGCGGGTCTTTCAGGAACTGCGGTCTTTTCCATTGACAGCGACGGGACTGACGGACCGACTGACGCTGCCGGTGGGTACGTGGACAGCGAAACCATGGAGGCATTTAAGGAAAAGGAATTAAACCTGTACAGCATGCTGAAGGAAAACGATTCCTATCATGCGCTGGAAGCTGTAGGCGGACTGATCATGACCGGTCCCACCGGCACCAACGTAAACGATGTGGCGGTAGCGTTGCTGAAAAAATAAAAAAAGACAATCATAAAAAAATCTTCATTCCGCCGCCGTTAGTCGGCGGCACAAATAGTAATGAAAGCATTAAACTTTCACACTAAATCTCCAATTGCAATTTGCTGCAGTTGGAGATTTTTGATTTTCATTTGCGTGTACATATGTAATTCGTATAAATTTTGGAAATGCTTTTCTGTTTGTACAATACGTATGGGAATGGTATAATAATTTATACTAAGAATAATAATATAATACTATCGGTCATATCGTGAACAAAATGCAAAAATTTTAAGGGAAATCAAACACGAAAGGGAGGGCTTTCGCTATGAAAAAAACAAAACTGTTCGTTGCTGCGCTGGCCGCAGCGTTTGCCTTTACCGCCGCGCCGGTCTTTGATACGTATGTAGCCGATGCAGACGGCGTAATGGGGAAAACCGGTACAGTGGGATTCAGTTTTTCGTGTCCTGCGTTTGCCCAGGGAAACGGCGTGGATTATCAGTTGGGCCTGCATTACATTCCGCTGCAGACGCGTACGGAGCATGTTGTGGAAAGCGATGACAAAGGCGACCTGCTTCGTTCCCGCTGGACAGGCGTACGAGTGACCGGCCCTGTTCCCTTTGAACCGAATATTAACAAAGCGTTAGACGCGTACACTTTCAATGAAAGCAAACAGTCTGACGCATCGCGCAGGAAACTGCTTGGCGATGCCCGGCGCGACCGCAGCGAGCGCATGAAGTACGGCGCTCCTTCCTTCCCGGCCTTCGAAAACTTTGGGGATGTTTATGTGAGAAGGGCGGATTCCCTGGTGGTGAGCCTGCTGGAGTTTAACTACAGCTATATGGGTGGCGCCCATGGCATGTTCGGTTTTGCTGGCAAAACCTTTGATACGTATACCGGCCGGGAAATGCAGCTGACGGATGTGTTTACCAGCCAGACTGCTATGACCGATGCCATCAAACAGCAGCTGATGTTTGATTATCCGGATGCGTCCTTCCGGGAAAACAACGGCGCCAGCATGCGCGACATGGTGGATCAGATGGCGAAAGACGGGCAGCTGCTGTGGACCATGGATCCCCGCGGCGTGACGTTCTACTTTAATCCGTACATCCTGGGTTCCTATGCGGAAGGCGTTTTCACTACCACGCTGCTGTATTCCGAACGGCCCGACATTTTCAAACATGATCAATATACGGAGGCCATTACCTGGCGGGGACCCCACGCTTATTGTATGGAAATTCCCGGTTACCTGCCCGTACGGTTAAGCGACAGCCCCCGGGGCGACAGGCTGTCCGTGCTGAATGATGAGGAAGAACTGCTTATTGATTACTGCGGCGAGCAGCTCAGGGATAAATTTAACGCAAAAAAAATCCGGACTACTTTTGTCAGCAACCAGTTTGATGAAAGGGAACAGCGTTTCCTGTATGTGGATTACGAAAAAACAAACGGGCAGCATGCCCTGCGGGTGTACGCGCTGGGCAATGAACCTGTCTTTGTGGGCGAGTATGCCATGACCCGCTTCATATCCGACCAGGTTGGCGACAACGGCGAGGACTGGCATGTGATGACCAATCCCCAGGCGTTTTACATGACGGCCATGCCGGGCAGCGGTTATACGCCTTGGACACGGCTGACCTGCAGGGTTGGAGAAAACGGCGCGCCGGAAGTGTATGAAGTGGAAGGTGCGAAAGGGTAAACGAGGGAGGCAGTCATGAAAAAGCAACTTTTGGGTTTGGCGTTAACACTTCTGGTAGCTGTGAGCATGCTGCTGGGCGGCGCATTGCAGGCCGAGGCCGGCAATTTTGTGCAGGTGGCCGATACCGGCGTGCTGAAACTGAAAGCCAATGGTAAATGGGAAAAAGAATACCGTTCCAAGATGGGCGATGTGAAAATCCGTTTCCGTAACGTGTTGAATTTCAACGATAATAAACGCTACCACCTTCTCATCTGGTGGCGCGATCCGGGTACAGATAAGTACATACGGGTAGCGGATGGCTACAGTCCTAAGAACAAATTCGGATATGGCTTCAAGGTTTTCCGCGATAACAGGACCGGCCGCGTGTTCTTTGCAATGGATGCGCATGGGCGTCTGGTGCTGTATGGGTACGATACCTTTGCCAGAAAACTGGAAATGTATGTGGACAGCAACAATTACTATAGTCCGCTGCCTCTGCCCAGTATGCTGGTGCGCCCGGACGGCGATCTGGAGCTGCGTTTTGATAATGTAAACGGTACGGTGAACCCCACCCGCTATCGCCTGTTCTGGGATGCAGGGAGCAACTGGTTTGGGTACGAGGATTTGAATGCTAAAGCATATTCTGGCGCGTCGGCCACGTATGACGATTCCGTTTACGATACTTCCGTCCGTAACGCGCCCACCATTTATGAAGGCGTGGATTAAGCTTTTCAGTTTGGTTTTAAAGACGGGAAGGATGTCCTGTGAAAGCTGCGGGGAGATATAAAAGTTACCATAGAGAAGGTTTATGGGACACTGAAAAATATATTGGAGGCAACAAAAATGGCAGGGTACTATGACAATGTTGCGGGTAGCTGGACCTGTAACTGCGGAAAAGAAAACACGGGCAAGTTTTGTGTAAAGTGCGGCGCCCCGCGACCGGCGGCGCCTACGCCTGTTTTCTCACCGGCAGAATGGGTGTGTACCTGTGGCGTGCACAATACAGGAAAATTTTGCATAAAGTGTGGTACGCCGCGCTCTAATGCAGAAACACAAGCAGCACAAGAAGTTGCTGCACGCAAGGCAGCGCAGGAGGAGGCCGCTGCCCGTCAGGCGGCGGAAGAAAAGGCGAGACAAGAAGCTGCAGCGCGTAAGGCAGCACAGGAGGAAGTTGCACGCAGAGCAGCGGAAGAAAAAGCGCAACAACAGGCGGCTTCTGTTGCTTCGGCGGAAGCAAGTGGCAACAACGGCATGATGAAAAAGGCCGCGATTGGTGTGGCGGTGCTGCTGGTACTGCTGGGCGCGTATTTTATGTTTGGCAGAAAAAAAGAAGAACCGCCTGCGCCTGAACCGGCGAAAGTAGAGACAAATGCTGAAACAAAAGCAGGGACGAAGTCCGATACCGAAAAACCGGCAGATTTGTCAGCCCAGGCAGAAAAGTCCATGGACCCGGCGGCCAAGGCAGAAAAGCTGAAGGAATACGCGGAGATGATGAAGGCGGCCAACGCGGAGAAAAAACATGACGCCACTACCAACGAGAAGATTGTCTTTTTGGTTGATGAAGTGAAACGTAACGGCAACGATCTGGTAGTTGTCGGACATTTCTATAACGGCAAAAAGAACCGGACGATTACCTCGGTTAAATCCGTTCAACTGGATATCATGCTGCGCGACATGGATAAGGAACTGCTGAACGAGAAAAATATAAAATACGAAAATGCCTTTACCGGAATGCGCATTGAGCCGCTTAAAGATTCGCAGTCAGTGTCAGTAGATCTGCCGGGCAAGGCGCCTGCGGCTGAGTTTAACAATTATGTAGTTTCGGTGCACGATGTTCATTGGGAAGGCATAGGTAAATAAGAAGATACGCATTGAGGCGCAGCTTGCAAAATAAAAATGCAGGCTGCGCTGATTTTTTGCGGCTGCAATCGTTGTCTGCCCTTTACTTTTCACAATCTCTTCATGGAAATCCGTTGTCACTTATGCTATACTACATTCAGGCAAAGTTTTTCTCTGCGTTGTGTGCGGGCAGGGAAGTGAAAAGCTTTGCGCCAGAGCCTTTTGTTCCTAAACTAATGAAAGTGATGATTGCAGGGAATTGTTCAGACCCAAAAGAGAACGGGCAAAAATTTGAACGGAAGGAGAATAGATAGATGGCGGTAACGGCAGATAATTATGTTAAAAAGGTATCGGAATATGATAAAACAATTGCTGTATTAGAAAATATGACTGATGAAGAATTGAAAGCTTTACGGGCGGTTGCTATGGTTATTACTAATAAAAAACTTGTGGACCGTCCCATTCGCAGTCTCTCAGAAGAAGAATTCTTTTTAAAAGTTGATGAAGGACTTGCCGACGCGGACGCTGGACGATTTGTGATTTCCGAATCGTTTGAGTCCGAACTGGCGTCTGAATTTGGCTTAAAAACAAAATGAAACATTATAAAATGTATATTACTATACAGGCACAGGCAGATTTGCGGGCAAGAGTCCGTTATTTACACGAAGTAAAACGGAGTGTACAGGCGGCGCAGTCTTTACTGGACGATTACGTTGAAACGAGAGCTGTATTATCTGTTCTTGCAGGTGCAATCGCAGATCCTTCTGATGAGAAACTAAAACGGCGTTGTTTAAAACGGATCAACTTTATACATCATAATTATTTTATGTTGTTTAAAGTTGAGGATACGAAAGTAATTATTGTAAGGATTTTTCACGGATTAGAGGATTATAAAAGAAAATTGCAATAAAAAAAACAAAAACTTATTCTGTGTGAAGAAGGCTTCAACATTTACGCACACCAGCGCAGCTTGCAAAATAAAAGTGCAGGCTGCGCTGTTTTTATATTTCCTTTTTCTGTTTCTAAATATACAGTAAATTCACTTTATGGTATAATATAATTGACATATTATAAAAACAGCAATGGAACAACAAATCTGCGCTTCTGTCAGGCCTTTGTGCATTTATTCGTGAATCGTTCCCGAGTCAGTGAAATGCGAAACTGTTTTTCAAATTTTGAGCAATCGCAAAATGAACGAAACAGTTTCCTTGTAACGCAAAAGAACAAGTTCCCCGAAAACCACAGGTTCCTGATAGGGGCGCAGTTTAGTTTTGCAGAAGAAAAAACGTGGTTGCCGATACGATTTGCCGCTTGGTTTTAGAAAAACATTATTAAATCCTTCTATACAGGCAACATGATATTTAAAAATAAGACGTTTTAAACCGCCGGATTGTCATTGGCTGTTATGCCGACAGGAGGAACCTATGCATTGCCAAAATTGTGGACAGGAAATAATAGAAGGCTCAGATTTCTGCGGAAACTGTGGCACGCGTATCGAACGCCATCCGGTTGGGATGACTTGCGCTAATTGCGGCAGCATGTGCCTGCCCGGAGAGGAATTTTGCACTGAGTGCGGCGCCAGGCTGGGCGGCGAACTGGAACCGAAGCAGGCTTTTTGTACTGAATGCGGCGCGTCGGTGGAGCAAGGTGCTGTCTTTTGTAAAGAGTGCGGCGCGGCCATGAACGCAACAACCTCTCCGGCGCAGTTCGTTTGCCCTGAATGCGGGGAACCTCTGTCTCCGGATGCAGTGTTCTGCGGTAATTGCGGAATGAGTTTGCAGCAGGGTGCGGAGTATGATTCTGCTGCGCCGGAAGCAACGACAGCAGCGGAATACCAACCGTCGTATCCGCTGGAAACACAGAATTATTCCCAACAACAAGACTGGGCGCAGCAACAAATACAGCCTGCGGCACAGGAACCGTTGTACGACCAGCAGCAGGAACAAAACGTAGTTCCACAGCCGCAAAAATCCAACCGGAACAAAATATTGCTGGCAGCTGCTGCAGCCGTGATTTTGTTACTCGTTGGCATTACGGGATTCTGGAAGCCCGGCTTCTTACTGGACCTGTTCCGCTCTACGACCAAACTGGAAAACGGCGTGCTGGCGATGAACGATATTACGTTGGATTTCAAACAGACGAACCTGAGTAACGGCGCAGCTACCATGACTACCGTAAAAGACAAGGAAGAAGAAGTACAGAACGGACTGATCGGCGACCTGTATGTCATGAAGATTGACAAAAGCTGTGAGGGAAAGGTTACGGTAGCTGTACCAGTGCCGAAAGACTTTAAGCCAACTACCGGCAATGGTCGGTACATCAAACTGGGTATTGGGCGGGATTATGAGCTGGAGGATGGGAAAACAGCGCGGCGTTACAGCTACTTTGACGCTGAGATAAAGGATGGTAAGGCTGTGGCCATCATTGACCCAGCTGTCCTGGGGCAAAGCCAGTTTAAAAATAAAGCGAACGAAAAACCGGCGGAGAAAGCTTCGGATAAGGGTAGGTTTACGGAATATGTGGGATTCTTTTATAAAGAAGGCATTTTTGTGTATGGCGAGGGTTACCAATATTCCAAAGGCCATTTCCGACTGTGGTATGACTACCATCCAACTCGTTTTCGCAAAAACATTTATATGGCGGGAGGCGACGCCCAAAACCTTCTAAACGATTTGGAAGAGGCGTACAATTATTACAAGTCCCATGGGTACAAAGATCATGTAGATACATACACGCCCATTGACGTTTATATTACCCGCCAATATGGAAGCGGCGAAGGCAATGAAGGCGCCTGGGATCCGATAACTGGCAACATAGAACTCAATGAATCCAAAGTATTTGACAATAATAACCGCTATGAAGGGGCTACGAGAACTAAAACGCGAGCCACAATCTACCATGAGGTCTTCCATGCAGTGCAGCAGAGCCTGATTGGTGGGAAGGCCTATATTACCGATTCCAAGAAAAGCAACTGGTTTGATGAAGCGACAGGTACGAATTTTGAAAGATTGGTTTCCGAAGGGCTCAGCGACAACGAAAACGCTCATTTTTGGCGTCTGTGGCAGGGGCCGATTCCGAAAGAAAGCGACAGGAACGATGGCTATGCCCGGGGCTTGCTGATTCGTTTTATGAGCAACAAGCTGGGCGGTGACGATTGGATTAAGGGTTGCTATGAAAAATGGTCAGCAGATTGTTGGCAGTTAAAAAGATACATGAGCAAGATTGCTTCGACGGATGCTGATTTTGCCGCCAAATTTTATCTGGACTTGGTTAAAGATTTAGGCAAATCTGTTTCATGGTATTACCTTTATAGCCAACGCCCCAGTAAGGATGAGGGGCATGATCGTTTTTTAAGTGCGATCCGATTAGAACTGGATGAAAAGGCTAAAGAAAAAATTGATAAGGGTGAAGAAGGGGAGCAACCCATTGTATTTACCAGTCCGTCCTTTGAACTTGAGGGTTACGGAGGGCATGTTATTGCGCTGGTGACTACAGAAAATAAGGATATGAAGTCCACAGACCTGACTGGAAATTTTCCGGACAAATGCCAGCTGAAACTTGAGGCTGAAGGAAGTTGCCGGATACAGGTGATCAGATTTAAAGGAAATGCAGATGTAGTGTCCAGTAATGATCCTATTATCAAAAAATTCAAGGAGCAGTTAAACAAAAAATATTTATATCTCGTACTCGTAACTTCTACTCAGCCTTCCAAACAAAACGTGGTGCTGAAAGCCACGCTGGAAAAGGAAGAACTGAAAGAAGGTATCTACAATGGCAAGGCGACCATGACGCAGGGAAAGAAAACCGGAACTCGTAACAACGTTTTGGGATTTAGGCTCACCAAAGGAAAGGATGGCAAGTGGGGCCTTAACGTGTGTCAGGCGAATGGGGATTATATGGGGGCAGCTGCCAATGTACCCCTTATCTACGACGCAAAGGAAAAGATATGGAAAGGACACAGAAAATTCAAGGAAGATGTCTCCAAAAATCCTAACAGGCGAATAGAAGACGTTATTACAATCGACTGTACCATGAAAGTCAATACGGAGGGAAAAGAGCCCGTTTTGGTTGTAAATTATAAGACGGAAGGAACGACTCATAAGTGGGGATATCCTACAAAAGAAGCCTATAGCATTAAATTTGAAGGCAAGTGGTCCAGTGAGTTGAAGGGGAAAAATTTGGGCGCTAAATCGGACGATAAAATAACCATACTGGAGTAAAAGAGCACACACAGTCCCCCGACAGGGTGCAGGTTAGTTTTCAAATGAAAATGTTGGGATATTTTCGGAGGTGACATAAGGCATGAAGAAATATTTTTCAGTTTTATTGGCGGCGATTGTATTTTTTGCAGGAATGACAGTGACCAAAAATTCAGATGCGGCGAAAGTAACAGCCGATGAGGTTACGAGGACGGTGACAATACAGCCTCGTTTAAGCAGTAATGAGACGAAGACCGCACAGATAAAAATACATTTGATGGTGGAAAATATAGATTTACATGCATATGAAAAATACACTGTCGAGTTACGTAAAAACGCCAAATATGGGAATGTCGTATTTGCAAAAGCCGCTCCCGGAAGCCAGGTAACGATCACTGCAGAACCGGGGATTATACCGGGCATACTTTCAAAACCCGCTATTGGTATGAATTGCACGCAAACTACCAAATTTTATAATCATAAGAAGATAGGGACGTTAAAAGAGTTAACGTCTCTCGGTAAGGAAAATGCGTATGGTAAAAAATATACAATTCCCAAAGACGTGGAAGAGGTAACAGCGACTGTTTCCTTAACGTATCATGTAGGGACAGAAGTTGCAAAAGACATGAAGGCTTCTACCGGCACATATCGGCAGGAACCTACATTATCCCGTCACTATTATATTTTTACATCTGATGAAGCATGTAAAAAGGCGTACGAGTTAATGACATCTTCTAACAGTGTCACCGGGGCGATTTCTTCTGTTTTAGGCGGAGATAAAAAATCGAGCGCAAAATCCGACAGCAAGCAGGCTGGCAGTACATCCGACAGCAAAGACTCCGGCGGCCTTGGCACTGCGGCAAAAATCGGTATCGGTGTTGCTGCGGTGGGAGCCATCGGTTTTGGCGCGAGCCGCTTCTTGGGCAAAGGCAGTAAAGGTGCAGGCGCCGGAGCAAATTCCAATTCAGCAGGCGCAGCGCAAACTAAAACGAGCGCGGGTGGCGCAAGGAGTAATGTCGGTGTTGGTTCTGTGAGGTCGGCTAAAACCAGACCGAACGCAGGTAATGCAGGTGTCGGCGCCGCGGGAGCAACGCACGTGCAAGCGAAAGCTGGCAACGTCAGGACTAATAACAATTCTGTGAGCAGAGCGCAAGCGAAAATGCGTGGAGCCGGTGCAGGCGGAGCGCGAAACAACAACGCACAGCCTGCAAGGAATGCCGAAGCAAAAACGGAGACAGCTTTTTGCAACAGCTGCGGCGCACCGTTGCGTCCCGGCAGTCGCTTCTGCGAAAACTGCGGCGCAAAGACCGCGCCGAAATTCTGTCCCAAGTGCGGCGAAAAGTTAGAAGAGGGCAGCGTATTCTGCGGAAATTGCGGAAACAAGTTGTAAGAGAGCAAAATATTAATAATACAGTATTTCTTTGCGAAATAAAATACAGTTACATTTTACGAAAGGGAGGAAAATGAAATGAAACGGATTATGTTCTTACTGATGGCAGTAGCGGTGATGTTCTTTTCAATGCCGAATGGCGCCTGCGAAGCAAAAGATGTATGGGTAGAACATTGGACGCAGGAGAACGTGGATGTGTATGTGATGGACGAAACCATTGAATATGAAGAGAATCTGGACGGCAAGTTTTTCAGGGTTTCCACAAAGGAAGTGCGCAACGGAAAAGTACAGGGCCTTGTAAAGTGGAAGTTTGTGAAAGTGGGACAGGAAATGTGGCGGTATGAAACGAGCAAAATGTCCGGCGATAACATGACCGTCGTTTCTCCGGGAAACAAGGTGTTTGATTTTTGCATGAAGCGCATTGGCTGGAATTACCGGACCGAAGATTTCTGGTGCTATTGATCAAGTACGATTCTGTTCCAATTGTGGGACGAAGATAAAGCCTGGCAGCAAATTTTGTGCGAACTGCGGGACGAAGGTGTGATAGAACAGTGTTTTCTGCATGGCGTAATGGATATCGTGATGAAACAAAGATAAAAAGTTATTGCTTTTAACCGAAGGTATTGCTAAAATATATTTAGCAAATACGTAAGAGAGAACGATAAATATATTTAGCAAACAAAGGGGAGAAATGTGATGGCGATTGTTTCACAGGAATTAGTCATTTCCATGTTACGGAAATATAATATCTGGTGGAGAAACCCCGGCCTTATCGGGGAAGAGAGCAAACCGCAAAAGCGACAGGCATTTTTTAAGGCAATGGAGATTATAACCCACAGCAGCGTCCGCCGTTTTGCAGTGCTGTCCGGGGCGCGGCGCGTCGGCAAAACGACAATCATGTACCAGATGATTGAGCAGTTGCTGGCTGACGGCGTAAGCGCCAGGAATATTCTTTATGTTTCTTTTGACAATCCTATCATCAAACTGGTCAATATTGAAGCGGTTCTCGATATTTATGAAACGTTGTATCCGACAACAGGTACAAGGTACATTTTTTTTGATGAAATCCAGTATGCGGAAGAATGGGAATTGTGGCTCAAGGTGATTTATGATACGAGAAAAGGCATTCGCGTTACCGCAACAGGGTCGGCAAGCCCTGTGTTGGAAAAGGGCACTGCAGACAGCGGTACCGGAAGATGGAGCGTGCTTAAAATTCCCACACTGTCTTTTTATGAGTATTGCAGATTGCTGAACCTGGAGGAACCGGATTTTCCGCAGGGGCTTCGGCTGACGGATTTTGCGGAGATGGCTTTTGCAGAAATGGGAGATTTGATGAGCCGGTTTTCTCCCTTTGTCAATCACTTTAACCGATATCTGGCAATAGGCGGTTTTCCGGAACTGGTGCTAGCTGACGATGATCATTATGCCCAGCGAATGTTGCGGGAAGATGTAGTGGACAAAGTAATCAAGCGCGACATCTTAACCCTGTTTAAAATCCGCAACCCACTGCTGATGGAAAAACTGTTTCTTTATCTTTGCATCAATTCCACCGGTATATTTAACGCAACCTCCGCAGCGAAGGAACTGGAAAATACTTCTGTATTTACAATAGAAAGCTACATTGACGCGCTGGAAAAATCCAACCTGATTTATCTGGCAGAACCCATGCTGGTTGGCAGCAAGGGTTCGTTAAAAGGCAAGCCGAAGATCTTTATCGCCGATGCCGCAATCCGTAACGCCGTGCTGATGGTAGATGATGTCCTTGCGGATGAAGCAGAGCTGGGAGCCATGGTGGAAACAACCGTCTACAAACACATTGTGTCTTTCTACCAGGGAAGCATGGCGCACATCGGATACTATCGAGAGGCTGCGGATAACCAGAAGGAAGTTGATGTGGTGATAGAACTGCCCCATAAGCAAATACTCTGCGAAGTAAAATACAGGAACAATTCTCATATTGCCCAAAAGGATGCACTGATTAAACTGTGTAGCGAGAAAGACAACCAGGTTAAAAACGCGTTTCTGATTACCAAAGACCTTGGCGATTTTGGCAAAACGCAGCATGAAACCGTAATACCGGTTATGCGTATTCCGGCCATTGCGTTTTTGTATTTTTTGGGAAAATCGGAAAGCGGTCAACACTTATGATTTCTCCAACGAGGTGACGCACGGGATGAAAAAGTATCTTTCGATTTTATTAGCGGTTTGTGCGATCCTGTTTGCTGTTGCTCCGCAGTCTGCCTTTGCTACTCCCGCGTTGCCTGTGGACTGGGACAAGTTTTCCATTGGCGATACGATTACGGCGGAGATTAGCGCTTACGGGGTCAAATCTACTCACACCGGATACAAGGAAGACGACAAAAACGCGAAGATATTTTACACCCGGGAAGGCAGGGCGGACCCGGCTCAGTCGCTGCGGTTTATCCTGACGGCAAGGCAGTCGCTGCCGGGTACGGTGCAGGAAGTGGAGTTTACGGCGCAGCCCTTTGATGTAGTGAACCGTTACGCGGGAAAGAAAATGGAAAAATTCTACCGCAAGGTGCAGGGCGGCGCGGGAAAACGGCTGAACGTGAACATGGAGTATAAAATTCCGCCCAAAGCGCGCCTGCTGGTAGTGACGGCGCAGCTGAAAGACTATTACAAAAAAGGAAGCCAGACGCTGCCCCGTTACACTACTGTTGAGTACGAGCTGCGGATCGTCGGCTTTGCGGAAGCCAGCGCGGACCAGTTCCGCGGCAAAACGGTTACGAAGGTGAACGACAGCAAAGGCAAGCGGATCATCATCGAGGATAAACATTCGGATGCCATAACGGCGGCTATCGGCATCGGCGGTTCGTTTGTGGCTGCGTTCATTTACTGGCTGTTTCACCGGAAAAAGGGTAAAGCAAACCAGACAACTGCCGCAGAAGCAGAGCGCCAAACCGTTGCAGAAACGAAGCGGAAAGAAAATGTTCAGCAGCAGGAGAAGTTGCGCAGGCAGCAGGAAAAGTTGTGTGAACAAACATTGCGGGAACAAGAAGATATGAAGCAAGCAGATACGGTGGCAACATCCGGTGCAGCGTATTCCATGTCAAATGATATTTCAAAGCAGGGCGATGCTTTTGATCAGCCGCAATTCTGTTCCAACTGCGGTTCAAAGCTAAAGCCCGGCAGCAAGTTCTGTGAAAATTGTGGGAGCAAGGTGTGAAGACGTTTGCTTGACAGGAGGAAGTTATGTTTTGTAAAAACTGTTTCCGGCAGCTGTCGGATGGAGCGCGTTTTTGCAACTATTGCGGGCAGTCGGTAGAAGCGTCGGCCGGGCATAGAAAAACTTCTTAACATCTTCATTGGTTTTGGCTAATCTAAAGTTGTACTTTGGATTAGTCGGAGGTAAACCATTGCTGATTTGTTATATTTATCGCTGAAAAGGCAAAAAAGTGTTTCACCGAAAAATATAACGAGAAAATTTATATAAATATGATTTTATAAATCATTGATTTGATTCATGAATGACGGCGCAACCCCCGCATCACAAGCGGATTTACGATGCGGAGGTGGTCGTAATTACGACCAGACTGAGGAAAAAGATAATAAGAACTTTGTGCCTTTATAGCCAAAACGGCAGAATATTAAAAAAATGCCGATTTGGCTATTGTTTTTTATGGCCGGTTTTGCTACAATGAAAGAGCCAAAACGGCAAAATGTGAAAAAATTGCCGAAAAGGTTTTTGTGATGGCGGTGAATAACGTGGAAGAATTAAATTTGGAAGCCTACTTTGGTAAAAACACATTTACCAGACAAGAATTATTACAATATGCGGTTCGCGAGAATTCTGAATTCCGGGAAACGCGGCTTCGATATCTGCTGGGAAGTTTAATGGAGTCTGAACAGATTGCGCGGGTAGCGAGGAACCGGTATGTGCTGACAGGTGTGAGTAATCATAAACATGAATACCTTAATCTTTATTCTGATGCTTCGTGTCGAATTATAGAGATAATGCTAGGCAAATATCCGTTGCTTGATTTCAGGATTTGGGAACTGCGATGGCTGAATGAGTTTTTTAATCACCAGGCTGCGAGGAATATAGTATTTCTGGAAACAGAGAAAGAAGGGTGCGAATACATTTTTTCTGTATTAAAAAAGAATGAGATATCCGGAGTCATGCTGAAGCCTACGGTACAGGACATGTTTCTGTACGGGCAGGATGACACAATTGTCATTGACAAACTGATTGGTGAAGCGCCGCGGGGGAAACCATGCCGTTACAATGTGCCGCTGGAAAAATTGATTGTTGACCTGTTTGCGAATAAATTGTTGCGCAGCATGATATCGCAGGGGGATTATGCGGCGGCGATTACGGATATGTTTGCCAAATATAGGGTGGATCAGTCCAAGCTTTTCCGGTATGCAAGACGGCGCGGCAAAGAAGAAATTATCCGTTCTTTCATTTTGGGAAAAACGGAGATAAAACTTTTGTGATATGAGAGGGAATTGGCATGCTTGCAGAAAGCAATTATACGCAAGAACATATTTTGCGCGTTCGTGAGAACAGAAAAATAGATCCTGCGTTATTAGAACGCACGATTTATGCGTTTGGTCTGTTGGAAGCGCTTGTCAGGGCGGGCTTGCCATTTGTTTTTAAAGGCGGAACTTGCCTGATGCTTCTGCTGGATCGACCGCGAAGATTATCTACGGATATAGATATCATAGTTAAGCCCGGAATATCGGTTGATGAATACATAGAAGCTGCGGCACAGATTTTTCCTTTTAGGGGAAGGGAAGAGCAAATTCGAAAAGGGAAAAATGGTATTGTAAAAAGACATTTTAAGTTTGTCTACGATTCTCCCTTAACCGGCCAGCCGTTTTACATTCTTCTGGATGTGTTATTCGAGGAGAATCCTTATAGCAGATTGCTTCAGAAACATATTTCTAACGAGTTGCTTGCTATAGTTGAGCCATATTTTTCGGTAAATGTTCCAAGTGTAAATTGTATTTTGGGTGACAAGTTGACGGCTTTTGCACCGCATACTACAGGAATACCTTTTGGCATTGGCAAGGAGTTGGAAATTATCAAGCAGTTATATGATGTTGCAAGTTTAACGGAGGTTATGGATTCTTTTCAGGATGTGCGTGATTCCTATTTTACAGCAGTACAATCTGAACTCAGGTACAGAGGGTTGAGCATTGCGCCGGAAGAGGTGTTGCTTGATACGATTCATTCTGCAATTTGTGTGGCATGCCGTGGAACTGTCAACGCAGAAGAATATGCACACTATATGAGTGGTATCCGTAAGCTTGCCAATTTTACTTTTTATGAAAAGTTTTCTGGCGAACTTGCGATAGCAGCGGCGTGCAGGGTAATGTATGTGGCTGCCTGCGTTTTAACGAACACGGAGTTTTCTATGTTTGGTGATTTGTCTGTTTATGCTGGTGAAAAGATTGCGGATGCTCGTTACAAAATATTTGGTTCGCTTCGCAAGCTGGATTTAAAGTCTTACGCTTATGCCGTAGAAACGTTTAAGATTCTTGGAAAAAATGATAGTGACAAGAAATTAAATCAATAATACAAAAAAATAAATTGTTGAATCCATAACCATCAAATTCATTTTATGGTATAATATACTTAATATAATATAAAACCAGAAATCAAAACAAATCTGCGCTTCTGTAAGGCCTTTGTGCATTTGTTCGCGAATCGTTCCCAAGACTGTGAAATGCGAGGCTGTTCTTTGATTTTTTGCTTAACTGCAACATGAACAGAACAGTTTC
>JAFTZZ010000188.1 GCA_017460905.1 Acidaminococcaceae bacterium
ACCTGGCGTATGCTGTGGAAATACATGCTGCCGAACACGATTACGACGCTTGTCATTACGGCGGCGACGGATATCGGCGGTATGATGATGGAACTGGCGGCGCTGTCCTTCCTGGGCTTTGGCGCACAGCCGCCGACTCCGGAATGGGGCTCCATGCTGAACGAGGGCCGCGACTTTATGCAATCGGCGCCCTGGCTCATGGTATATCCCGGTCTTGCTATTTTTATTACAGTTGTAATCTTCAATATGCTCGGCGATAATCTCCGGGATATTCTGGATCCTAAGGAAGAGTAAGGGGGGAATATCATGTCATTATTAGAAATCCAAAACGTGGATATTTCCTATGGAAAGAACCTTACGGTAAAAAACTGCAGCATGAACCTGGAAAAGGGTGAAATCTGCAGTATCGTCGGCGAATCCGGCAGCGGCAAGACGACTGTCATTCGCGCGGTCATGGGCCTGCTTCCCGGAGCGGGCAGGGTTTCTGCCGGCAACATTACATACGACGGTACAGATTTGTTAAAACTGACGCCAAAAGAATGGCGTAAACTGCGGGGCCACGACGTGTCCATGATTTTCCAGGACAGCGGCGCCATGATGAACCAGACCCGTCTGATCGGGGACAGTTATGTGGAATATATCCTTACCCATGAAGACATCTCCAAAAAAGATGCCTGGGCGAAGGGTGTGGAAATGATCGAGCGGATGCGTCTGCCGGACGGCGACCGCATTATGCGTTCCTATCCGTTCCAGCTTTCCGGCGGCCAGCGTCAGCGTGTCGGCATTGCCATGGGCATGACATACCAGCCCAAGCTGCTGCTTGCCGATGAGCCGACCTCAGCCCTTGACGTGACGACGCAGGCGCAGATTGTCCGCCAGTTTATGGAGCTTCGGGACGAATACGGCACCAGCATCATTATTGTAACCCATAATCTGGGCGTAGCTGCCTATATGGGCGACAAGATTGTGGTCATGAAGCACGGTGAGATTGTGGATAAGGGTGACCGTGACTATGTACTCCATCAGTCCGATAACCCATATACCAAGCTGCTGCTGGATGCGGTACCGACGTTGGGAGGTAAACGCTATGTTTGATGAAAAAGATCTGCTGATTGATGCGCGTCATGTAACGCGTCGTTTCCCCACCAACGACGGACGCCTGCTTACCGCCTGTGACGATATCAATTTAAAGTTCTATAAAGGCAAAACGCTGGGCCTCGTTGGCGAGTCCGGCTGCGGAAAAAGTACCTTCATGCGTTTCCTGGTGTGGCTTGACAGCCCGACGGAAGGCGAGATTTTCTTCCACGGGAAGGACATCACGAAGATGAAGGGGGCGGAGCTGCACGATAACCGTCAGCATATCCAGATGGTCTTCCAGGATCCGTCTACTTCCTTTAATCCCAAGATGAAGATTAAGGAAATCGTCTGCGAACCGCTGCTGAACTTTAACCGCATAAGCACGTCCGAAGTGGACGCGAAAGCGAGGGAACTGCTGGAACTGGTAGAACTGCCGGGCGATTTTGCCGACCGGTTCCCCCATAATATGTCCGGCGGCCAGCGCCAGCGCGTGGCCATTGCCCGCGCCATTGCGCTTGAACCGGAGTTCATTGTAATGGACGAAGCAACCAGCGCATTGGACGTTTCTGTACAGAAAACGGTCATCGAACTGATCACCCGCCTGCAGAAGGAAAAGAACATTGCCATCGGCTTTATTTGCCACGACCTGGGGCTGATTGAATCCTTTGCGCATCAGGTTGCGGTCATGTACCTTGGCAACATTGTTGAGGTTATGCCGGGTGAAGGCCTTTCCGACGTGTGCTGCCATCCGTATTCAAGGGCTCTGCTGAATTCTGTCTTTGATGTCAAGATGGACTTTTCAAAGAAAATTGAGAATATCAAGGGCGAACCGCCCAGCCCGCTGGATCTGCCCCCGGGCTGTCCGTTCAGCAACCGCTGCCCGCACTGCACGGATCGCTGCCTGCAGGAAAAACCGAAGCTGGTTGAGGTTGGGCCGGCCCATGAGGTGGCCTGCCATCGGTTTGCAAAATAAGCGGATGTGGCGTATAGCGGCAAATAAGAATAACTTAACACAGGCGCTTTTAACGTAATGGCGCCTGTGTTTTTTAGAATAACGAGTTTTTCAAGGTATTGATATAGAAAAAAGTATAATAAAACGTCTGTATTCAATAATAAGAATCATAATACTGTAACCTTTGAAACAGTTACAGACAAAAAATGTGAAGAAAATGTGAAATTAGAGAAATAAACACATGAACAAATGCTCATGTGTTATAATATATACAAGCAATAATTACTATTTATTAAACCTTATCCCGAAAGGGAGATCAGGGCATAGCCCGGAGCTAAGGCGCAAGGAAAGGTGAGTACTGATATGAGCGAAGAACTGAAAGAAATCCATTCCCATGACCATGACCACGATCATGGGCACGATCACGACCACGACCACGGACACGACCATGACCACGACCACGGACACGATCACGACCACGGACATGACCACGACCACGGACACGACCATGACCACGGACACGGACACGACCATGACCACGATCACGACCACGGAAGCTGCGGCTGCGATGATTGTGCGACCCATGACCACAGTGAACACGAGCTGGTTCACCATAATGCTTCTTACACACACGAAGCGCATCAGCCCGGCCATCCGGACGCTTGCGGCTGCGCGGCCTGCAATTCTCATGAAGAATACTGTGATTTCTGCGGGGAAAGCCTGGCGCACTGCAAATGCCGTATGCCGGACGCTGACGACGTAAAGCGGGTATACAGCCTGATCAATCTGGACTGCCCGATTTGCGCTTCGAAGATTGAACATAAAATTAAATCGCTGCCGGGCGTATCCTATGCGGCAGTCAGCTACAGTACAAAACAGCTGCGCGTTTCGGCTAAAAATCCGGATGCCATGCTGCCGATTTTCCAGGAGATCTGCCGTTCCTTCCTGTCCTACGTAACCGTAGTTCCCAGAGAAGAAGGCCCGGAACAGTCCAAAGCATTCCGCACCTATAATGTTGCCGGCCTTGACTGCGCAGCCTGCTCCGTCAAAGTGCAGGATGCCATCGCCGCCATTCCCGGCGTAAAAATGGCCACACTGGTCTACGAGACCGGTCAGCTGCGCGTTACTGCCGATAATTATGATGACCTGCTGGCAAAAATGCAGAAAGCGGCGGAAAAAGCCGAAGACGGCGTTACCATTACCGAACGGGTCCGCGCTGTTGCCCAGAAAAAATATCGTACTTATAAAGTAGACGGTCTGGATTGTGCAGCCTGCTCCGTCAAAGTACAGGATGCCATCGCTGCCCTTCCTATTGTCGATGAAGCGGTGCTGGTCTATGAAACCGGCCAGCTGCGCGTCAGCGCCCGCAGCTATGACGGACTCCTGCCTCTGATGCAGGCGGCAGCCGATAAAGCGGAAGAAGGCGTGACCATTACCGAAAAGGAACAGTTCGGCGCTGCGAAATACCGCACCTACGATGTACAGGGCCTGGATTGCGCGGCCTGCGCTACCAAGGTAGAGGACGCCATCAAAGCCATGCCGGAAGTGGAAGACGCTGTGCTGGTATACGCTACCGGCCAGCTGCGCGTCACTGCCCGCAGCTATGACGGACTCACTGCCAAACTGCAGGCTGTCACCGACAAAGTGGAAGACGGCGTGACCATCGTGGAACGGGCGGACAACGCGCCGGTTCCGGAACGCAAGAAAGCAGAGAAAAAATCCTTCCTCAGTGAAAACGCGCGGGAACTGTTTGAACTGGTAGTAGGCGGCGTCATCTTCATCGTAACGGAATGGCTGGGCCTGGTGCCGGAAGAATATCACATGTACGCGCTGATCATCGCCTATGTAATTTTAGGCTGGAAGATCGTGCTTACCGCTCTGAAGAATCTGACCAAAGGCGAATTCTTTGATGAAAACTTCCTGATGACCGTAGCTACCCTGGGCGCCTTTGCCATCCAGGCCTGGGAAGAAGCTGTAGGCGTTATCTTCTTCTACCGTGTGGGCGAATGGTTCCAGGACCGCGCCGCAGACCGCAGCCGCGACCAGATCATGGACGCGGTGGATATGCGTCCGGAAGTGGTCAATCTGCTCATCGGCGACGATGTGAAGGTGATTCCTTCCGCGGAAGCGCGGGTAGGCGATATCCTGCTGGTGCGCGTTGGCGACCGTATCCCCCTGGACGGCGTTGTCATCGAAGGCGAGAGCCTGCTGGATACTTCCCCGGTTACCGGCGAACGTGTGCCTGTACGTAAAACCTACGGCGACGAAGTGCTGTCCGGCTGCGTGAATACCTCCGGCTTGCTGAAGATCCGCGTAGAAAAG
>JAFTZZ010000189.1 GCA_017460905.1 Acidaminococcaceae bacterium
CAACAACACATATGTTGCCAAAGCAGAAGTGACCCAGGCGGCCACGGACACAGACGACAAAGTAAAAGTGCAGCTGTCCCGTAACGACGGCAAGTCCTTTGATTTGGATCTGAACAACACCTATGTAGCCAAAGCGGAGGTAACGCAAGAAGCTGCGGATGACAGCGCCGATGTGAAAGTTCAGCTGACCAGAAATGACGGTGAGTCTTTTAATCTGGACCTGAAAGACAAATATGTAGCCAAAGCAGAGGTAACGAAGGCAGCTACGGACGAAGACGACAACGTTAAAGTACAACTGACCAGAAATGATGGCCAATCCTTCGACCTGGACCTGAACAACACCTATGTGGCGAAAGCGGAAGTGACCCAGGCAGCCACGGATGAAAGCGACGCAGTAAAAGTACAGCTGTCCCGTAACGATGGCAAGTCTTTCGACCTGGACCTGAACAACACGTATGTAGCCAAGGCAGAAGTAACTCAGGCTGCCACGGATGAAAGCGACAAGGTAAAAGTACAGCTGTCGCGGAACGACGGCAAGTCCTTCGACTTGGATTTGAACAACACGTATGTAGCCAAGGCAGAATTAAGCAATCACACGCTGACTCTTACCCGCAACGACGGTACAGCATTCACTGTACAAGACCTGGCTACTGTAGATGACGGCATGACCTATGCAGGGGATACCGGCAGCGCTACGGTAAAACTGAACAAATCCGTATCCGTAACCGGCGGCGCTTCTGAACTGACTGACGGCAATATTGGTGTCGTTGCTTCGCAGGACGGTGAAAACGCAAAACTGGAAGTTAAGCTGGCCAAGGATATCAACGATGTGGACAGTATAACGGTCAACAAGAACATTAAGGTTGGTGACAATACGACCATTGAAGGCGATACGATTACGACAAAGAGCGTAAACACTGATACAGTTAAGGCCGGTGACACAACAATTAATAACGATGGTGTGACAATCAATGAAGGGCCGTCCGTAACCAAAGACGGAATCGATGCAAATAATACGAAAATCACCAACGTAACACCCGGTACAGCAGACAGCGATGCTGCTACTGTTGGCCAGGTAAATAACGGACTTGGTGATCTTCGGAATGAAATCAGCCATCTGGACAACCGTATGAAGAAAGGCATAGCCGGTGCGGCAGCACTTGCAGCGCTGCACCCTATGGACTTCAACCCGGATGACAAGATGCAGTTCTCAGCAGGCGTTGGCAACTATCGCGGAGAAACAGCAGCAGCGGTAGGCGCTTTCTACCGTCCGGATGAAAGCGTGATGTTCAGCATCGGCGGAACCTTCGGCAACGGTGATAACATGGTAAACGCAGGCATTACCTTCGGCCTGGACGGCACCCGTAACCGGGTGACCCGCAGCCGTACCGCCATGGCCAAGGAAATCGTGGAACTGCGCAGTCTGGTGACCCAGATGGCGGCCCGGATGGACCGCATGGAAGCGGCAAACGGTATCGAAACAGCCATGTTCCCGGATGTGCCTGAAAACCATTGGGCCTATGAATATGTGGAAGATCTGCAGAAGAGCGGCGCGTTAAAAGGATATCCGGATGGTTTGTTCAAGGGCGACCGTGCGATGACCCGCTATGAGTTTGCGGCGATGCTGGACCGTATCGTTCGCAGCGGCGTAACGCTGTCCCCGGAAATCGCCAAAGAATTTGAGCCGGAACTGGGACGCATTTATGTAGAACGTATCTCTGGTCAGGATAATGACCGCAAGAAGATCGAGCGGGTACGCGTCAACAATTCGGATTCGAAATATCCGGAAGGTAAGAACCGTGATGTTTACGGCAGCAAAATCATGCCTGTAGCACCGGAAAAAGCGGTGAGCAAGTAAATACAACGGGATTATTCATTAAAAAAGCCCGGGCATATCCTGCCTGGGCGTTTTTCACTTTTCTTTTGGTGTAAAACTCTTCATTACAGCTTTCCGCAAAGCGATGCGTTGCTCGGACGGCAGGCTGTGGTATTTTTTTGCCAGGTTATATTCCCAGTCGCCGTACATGGGGTTGGGGAGCAGGATGAATTTGGTGCCGAAGGAGTTTCTGTTTGCGTCAATTTTCGCATTCCGGGATTTGTTTGTATCGTGCTTCAGCATGGCGTGAATATCCAGCGGCATAAGCTGTTTCGTTTTTACGGCAGAAGGCTGCGGATTATCTGATTCACAATTGTTGTTGGGAGCGCTGCTTTCATTAAACGTATTATTCTTTTGCAAGGCAAAGTTATTAGTGCTTGCTTTTTTATCATTCGCGTCATGCTTATAAATCACTTTGTTTTCATAGCGGAGGGCGCCGATGGGAAAATCGGCGGCGTTGTCACCGATGTAGCAGACGATATCGTATTTTTGTGCCAGCGCGGTAAAGTGATTCATCTTGCTGCCGCTTTTGTCGTTCATCCGCAAGTGTGTCGCGTCGGGTAAGGGAAGTCCGGCGTTGCGCAAAAAAGCGAGGGTGATATCCCGGTCCTGAGCGCCGCGCCCTGTTACGTAAAAAACCTGTACGCCGCGGGAGTCTGCGTGTTTCAGGAAGTCTTTGGCGCCGGGCAGCAGTTCCTTGTGCTGTGCAATCCAGGCCTGCCATGCCTTGTAGTTTGCTTTGGCTTCAGGGTGTTCCATGTAGTACACTTTAAGGGGCGCATGGCAGACAATCGTATCATCGATATCAAGAACGACGGCCAGAGGCCGCATTGTTTCGGGCGTTGCCGACAGATTTCTGTCATCAAGAGGAGAATTCATTTCTTGACGGTTGGCAATTGATAACGATGCCTGGCTGCGGACTTTTGCTTTTTGTTTGTTTTTTAGTTCCTGCCGGCGGGCAACGGCTTTATCAATTTCCATGGCGGCCAGGTTGTATGCCTGATAGCTCAGGCCGCGGAATTCGGCAGAACGCTGCACCCATAAAATGGCCAGCAGGTTTTCTTCTTCTGCCAGCTGGGAAGGGGTAAGATACTGCATTTCTTCCTGCAAAGGATTTTGGTTGACGGTGATGTCCGTTTCCTGATTAGCGGCGGTTCCCGTCTGGGAGACAGGGAGAAGCAGCAGACTGCCTGTCAGCAAGGCATACAGACTGAAACGCTTATAAAACTTCATTTTGCTTTCCTTCTGCTTTCTTAAATTGAGTAATCCATGAAATGGCAAAACTTGCATGTGTGTCGAATGTAAACGGCAGTGAGTTATAGCTGCCGTAAGGTTAGTTGCGTTCATTTTTCCCATGGGTGGTCAGGTACACGCCCAGGCAGATGGCGACAGCGCCTACTAACTGCAGCATTCCGATTTCGTCGTGGAACAGGATGTGACCGGAAAGCATGCCGACAACGGGCATGATGTTCAGGAAGATCGGTGTTACGCTGGGGCCTGCCTGTTTCACGGCCACATTCCAGCTGACCATGGCAAAGATGCCACCGATGAGGGCGACATAGCCAAAGGAAAGAACGGCTTTCACGCTCAGGGGAGTCAGGACGATCTGACTGGCAGCCAGACCGTAAACCAGGGTCAGCAGCGCGCCGCAGATACTGGAGCAGCCGGTGGCCCATTCCGGGGACATGCGATGCAGTACGTTGTTGCCCGCCAGTGTGTAAACAGCCCAGGCGCACTGGGAGATAAAGCACAGTACATCGCCGAAGTTAAAAGCAATGTTGCGCAGCACCTCCCAGGAACCGTGGCTGACCACCAGCAGCACGCCGGTAAAGGAAATGAGGATACCAAGGACGGAGGTCCGGCTTAGGCGTTCGCGAATCACCAGAAAAGCCATCAGCGCGGTGATGGCCGGGGTCATGGCGGAAATCAGTGTAGCGTTGGTAACTGTCGTATAGATAATGCCTGTAAACTGCGTCACATTATTGACGGTAACGCCGGTAAAACCCATCAGCGCCAGATAGGGCCAGCACTCCCGGGGCGGCAGCAGCGGTTTCTTTTCAATGAAATATGTGTAGCTTAACAATAGGATTCCTATCAGAAGATACCGGACAAAGGTGATGGTGGCAGGCATCCACTCCGCCGCCAGCCACTTGATGCAGTTGGGCTGGAAGCCCCAGGCTGCCGCAGCCAGTACCATCAGCAGATATACGGTTCTCCGACTGAGTTGTTGCATTTGATCGCTTCCTGATATTTATGTCTGAAATGGTAAAATTCTTTCAAAAATCGTTGGAATTATTATAACACTATCTTTGCAAAATGAAATAAGGAGTGAAGAATATTTGTTTTCCGGTAAAGCTGTGATACAATAACAGCGGCAGTTTATATTCAGCCAGGAAGGAAAAAATATGAGCAAAGATGTACAGGCTGTCATCTTCGACATGGACGGCGTAATTTTTGATTCGGAACGGCTGGTCATCGAATGCTGGAAGGTGATCGCGGAAAAACACAACATTCCGGATATTGAGGAGATCTGCATGCGGGTCCAGGGCAATAACCGTGTGGAAACGGGGAAGCATTTTCTGGAAAAATACGGGAACGATTTTCCCTACGATGCCTATAAGAAAGAAGTATCCGCATTGTTTCATCAGCTGTACGGGCAGGGGAGGCTGCCGCAGAAGCCGGGTATCCGGGATATTTTAACCGCGCTGCAGGCGCAGAATATCCCCCGGGCAGTCGCGTCTTCCACCCGGACGGACATTGTAAGTATGGAGTTGAAGGACGGAACGCTGCTTCATTTCTTTGACGCTGTGCTAGGCGGGGACATGGTGTCCCGCAGCAAGCCGGAACCGGATATTTTTCTGGCGGCTGCCGCAGCGTTGCAGGCGGAACCGGAGCACTGTTATGTACTGGAAGATTCCCGTAACGGGATACGGGCGGCTTACCGGGCGGGCATGCACCCTGTCATGGTGCCGGATATGCAGCCGCCGACGGACGAGACCCGGAGCATGGCGGAAGTGATTGTGCCGGATCTTTTCAAAGCGTGGGAGTATATTGCGTCAAAACTGTAAATTCCGGTTGACTTTAGCAATTTGATTTTGTATTATTAATTTAGCAGAATAAATAATGAAAGAAGGTTTGTTATTTATGTTTTTTAAAAGCAAAAAGATGTTAGTTACCGGTGTGCTTCTGTCCATGTTGGCTTTTGCGGCGGCAGGCTGCGGCGGCGGAGACAAAAAGGCTGAGACCAATAAAAAGGCGGAAGCTAAGATATATAATGTAGGCATTGTCCAGCTGGTAGAACATGAGGCGCTGGATGATTCCCGCAAAGGCTTCATCGAAGGCATGAAGAATAAAGGCTTTGTGGAAGGCAAAAATGTTAAATATGATATGCAGAACGCACAGGCAGATCAGTCCAACCTGCAGACGATTGCTCAGCGTTTCGTCAATAACAAAGTGGACCTGATCTGCGCAATCTCTACTCCGGCAGCACAGACCATGGCCAACGCTACCAAGACGATTCCCATCGTGGGTAATGCCATTACCAGTTTTGAAACAGCCAAACTGGTCAAGTCTGACAAAAAACCGGATACCAATGTAACGGGCGCCAACGACATGGCCCCGGTTGCGGCGCAGATTGATTTGGGATTGAAACTGAAACCGGGTGCAAAGAAGGTTGGCCTGATGTTTACTTCCAGTGAACTGAATTCCCAGATTCAGATCAACATGGCCAAAGACCAGCTGAAGAAAGTGGGCGTTGCTTTTGAAGAAGGCAGCGTGAATTCCGTTAACGATATCCAGGAAATTGCCCGGGGCCTGGTAAGCAAAGGCGTTGACTTCATTTATGTTCCTACTGATAACATTATCGCTTCCGCGCTTCCTGCGTTGGTGGGAATTTGTGACGAGGCGAAAATTCCCGTTGTGGCGGCTGACGGCGTATTGCTGAAAAAAGGCGCTACGGCCAGCGTCAACATTGAATTCTATAAGTTAGGCGTTATCAGCGGCGAAATGGCGGGCGATATTCTCAGCGGGAAATCCAAACCCCAGGACATGCCTATTGCTTCCCAAAAAGAATTTAACCCTGCCATCAACAAAGCACAGGCCGAAAAGCTGGGAATAAAGATTCCGGACGACCTGGCGAAGTTTGCGAAATAATAATGGCGGCGAGAAAAATCAATTCCAGTGAAGCTATGATTTTTTAAACAAAATCCCGGTTCAGATTTGAATCGGGATTTTTCTATGACGAACAAAGATTATTCTGTAATCATATTTGCGATTTTATTGTATAATAGAAATATAAGAATGAATGAGGTTCGCGGACAATCAGGAAAGCGTTGAAAATAGTACTGTATATGAAACCTGTAAAGAAAGCAAGTTGCGGAAAGGATGAAAGACATGGATGCGTTAACGTTAATTAGGACACGCCACAGCACACGTAAGTTTTTACAGAAACCGGTTGAAAAAGAAAAACTGGAGCAGGTGATCGAGGCCGGACGCTTTGCGCCCAGCGGCGGCAATAATCAGACGACGCATTTTATTGTAATTCAGGATACCGCTGTTCTGGAAGAGCTGGCCCGCATTGCCCGGGAAGAATTCGCGAAGATGGAACTGACGGAAGATACTTATGCATCGCTGGCGACGGCGATCAAGCTTAGCAAAAAAGGAACCTATGTATTTCATTACCATGCGCCGGTTCTGGTATTGACGGCGAACCGGATCGGTTACGGCAACAATATGGCGGACTGCAGCTGTGCCGTAGAAAATATGATGCTGATGGCCAACGCGCTGAATTTGGGCAGCTGCTGGATCAACCAGGTCAACTGGCTGAACGATAATCCGGCGATGGTCGCTTATTTGAAAACAATCGGCCTGCAGGACGGGGAAGCGGTCTATGTAAGCATGGCGTTAGGCTATCCGGATTCGCCGGACGGTCTGCCCCTGCGGCGTGTCGTACCGCGCAAAGGCAATCCGGTAACGTATGTCGGGTAGTTTTGTCAGGAATTCCGGCAGGTAATTTGTATAAAATTTTGAAATAAATCTACCTGCTGCATTACAATGGAATTATTTTTGCGGAAAGGAATGCGGCAGTTTGTGAAATAGTTAGAGCAAGAAGGAGAGGGAGCAATGAATCTCTATATCTGGCGGCATAATAAAACCTATCACAGTCACAGCATGATCAATGAGCCCTGCGTGGTCAATGAGTTTTATCTGGATGCCCTTGCTATCGTGGAAGCGGAAACGCTGGATGACGCCCTGCAGCTTCTGGAAGAGCGCAGGGAAGGCTGGCGCGTGGAAGATTTGCGGGAGCTGGAGCCGACGGTAGTCCCTCTTACCGGGGCGAAGGTGGTGTACACCCATATCCGCGGGTCAATCGATCATTTGTAAGCTGTCTGTGAAAGGAATCGGCATTTCCCTGAAAGTGCATTTTTTGATATAATATTACAATACAGACAAATTAGAAAACGTTTGGAGGCGCAACTATGCGTTTTGATTTTGCAGCAATGAAAGAAAAAGCGCTGCCGCACTTTAAAGGCGGGGAAAATGCGGGGGATCTGACATTTTTCGCCGTAGTGCCAGAGCATAAGAGCCGGGTATGATGCAGTCACCGTTTGTTCAATATCTCTCATTAGGCGCGGGCGTACTGCTCCTGTCAACCTCCGCAATCTTTGTGAAACTGGCGGAAGCGCCTTCGGGTATCATTGCGTTTTACCGCCTGCTGTTTACACTGCTGTTTCTGGTGCCGGCGCTGTTATTGCGCCCAAAAGACAGGGAACAGCTGTTGCGGCTTGACAGCCGCCAGCTGAAGCTGGCTGTTGTGTCCGGCGCGTTGCTGGCGGTGCACTGGGTCATGTGGTTTGAGTCATTGCGGTACACTTCTGTAGCCAGCTCTACGGTTCTGGTTTCACTGCAGCCCCTGTTTTCCATTTTTTTCGGCGCACTGTTCCTGCAGGAACGGGTGACGAAATGGGGCATGGCGGGCGTGCTGCTGGCAATTGCCGGTTCTGCGGTGATCGGCTGGGGTGACTTCCAGATCAGCGGAGAAGCGTTCTGGGGCGATGTTCTTTCCTTTGCCTCGGCGGGGGTTATCAGCCTGCATTTCCTGTTCGGGCAGATGCTGCGCAAAGAACTGGATGTGCTGCCCTATACAACTGTCTGCTATACGGCCAGCACACTGTGCCTTGCAGCGTATGCGCTAATCGGCGGGCAACCCTTTTCCGGATATTCCTGCCAGACCTGGGGCTGTTTTTTAGGGTTGGCGCTGTTCGCCACGGTCGGCGGGCAGTGTGTGTTCAACCTGTTGTTAAAATATCTGCCGGCTACTGCCGTCACCATGGGAATCTTAGGGGAGCCGGTGGGAACGATCGTACTGGCGTTCCTGATTTTCGGCGAAAGCATTTCGCTGCAGCAGGGGATCGGTATGGTCTTTATATTAGGCGGGTTATGGTTATTTTTCAGTATACGTAAATGATAGAAAGTGATTTGCTCCGCCGGCCAATGGCGGCGGAACGGAGTAAAACATAATATATGATGCATATGATTATTTTGTAACGGGAGGAAACTAACATGGCAAAAACAGTTGTTGCGACAAAAAATGCACCGGGAGCAATCGGTCCGTATTCACAGGCAATCAAAGCCA
>JAFTZZ010000190.1 GCA_017460905.1 Acidaminococcaceae bacterium
GCGCAGCCGCATGGATGAGCTGGGGCATAAGGGCGACCTGACACTGTCCGTAAACGCGTTTATCCCCAAACCGTTTACACCGTATCAGTGGTCGCCGGTAGAGGACAGCCGGGTCTTGAAGCGCAGATTTAAATTATTGCAGAACGGCTTTAAAAAAGACCGGCGCATCCGTGTGCTGACAGAGTCATTGAAAGAAACGATGTTACAGGCTGCCCTGGCCAGAGGAAATCGCAGGATTGGGGAACTGCTGCTTTGGGCCTGCGACCAGCAGACCGGATTAAAAGAAGCGTTCCAGCACTAAGGACTGGCGCCGGAAGCAGAAGCCTGCCGCAGTATCGGGTTAGCTGCGCCACTGCCCTGGGACCATCTTGACATAGGGGTATCCAAGGAATACCTGTTGAAGGAACGGAACAATTCCGAAGCCGGAAGGTTTACGCCCGGCTGCTTTGACGGCTGTAAACGCTGCGGAGTGTGCGGCAAAAAAGTATAAAAAAAACAAAGAAGAAAAGCAAAGGCTTTTCTGCAATATGAACGTCTGTATGCCAATATGTTATGAAGTAAATAATCAAGTAGCAAATTAAAAAGGATTGTTATAGACTTTAAAATTAAGGGAAAAACAAGACTGTTGAAATTAAAAATAAAATCTAAAAGAGGAAAATGAATGCAAAATGATTTTAAATTGATGTCACAAAATAAAATCTGGTTTGGGAGTTTTTCGCGCTTCACAGAGGCTGGCTTTACCAATGCCTGTTCCTGCCGGCTGCACGGTGAAAGCGATATTGCTCCGGGTATATTAAATCTGGCGCTGCATGTTGGTGACAATCCGGAAAAAGTGCTGCGCAACCGTGCAAAATTTGCTGAAGCAATCGGTGTCAGCGCCGACCGTTTTACGACCTGTGCGCAGGTTCACGGCAGCCGCGTGCAGATCATTACAGAAAATCTGATCGGCAGCGGCGCGTTATCTTATGCGGATACGGTTGCGGAAACCGATGCTTTAATTACAAATCTGCCTAATGTTCCGTTGCTGCTGTTTTATGCGGACTGCGTTCCGATTTTGCTGGCTGACCCGGTAACGGGCGCAATCGGACTGGCTCACGCGGGCTGGCGGGGAACAGCTGCCTGCATTGCGAAGAAAACGGTTCATGCGATGATCGAAGCTTTTGGCGTTACACCGGAAAACCTGCTGGCCGCTGTCGGACCGTCGATCGGCCCCTGCTGTTATGAAGTAGACGATGCCGTAAAAGAAAAAATGCCGGATTACAGCCAGTTCTTTACAGATAAGGAGAACGGAAAATACTGGCTGGATCTCTGGCAGGTCAATCAACAGCAGTTGTTGGAAGCGGGTTTGTTACAGGAGCATATTTCGGTCGCCGGCATCTGCACCAACGATAACCCGGAGCTGTTCTGTTCATATCGGTATGAAAACGGAAAGACCGGGCGCATGGGTGTATGCCTGTGCAGAAAATCGTAAAACGGTAATGAATCATAAAAGTGAAATACGGAAGAAAAATCAAAATGCGCCAAACGTATGAATTAAAAATGCGCCAAACGTATTCCTTCGCCGGAAATGCATTTGGTGCATTAAGGAACCCTTGATTAAATGAGTTTGTGCGCTCGGCAAGCGTGCAGACGAATTAATCAGGGGTTCCTTAATTTCGGTAACAGCTTTATGCCAATTCCTGTAACGCCAGCCTGTACAGGAATTCATTTGTTTTATCAATGGAAAGCTTTTGGTTTAACGCATAAATGATGGCGCCGTCACGGGGATCGCGGGCGTACAGCGCGCCTTCTCCCGCATATTTTAAAAGCGTCTGGGTTTCTTCTACGGTGAGGTTGGCGGCAATGGCAAAGATCAGCAGCTTGTCACGGGTGAATTTTTTGGCGCCTGACAGCAGATGATAAGCAAAAGTACGCTCTATTCCCGTGTTACGGATTACATCGGCTTTTTCCAGCTGGTGCTCTGTAAATAAATGCTGCAGATACGCGGCAGGATCCGGGTACGTTAACTGGCCGGCATTGCGCTGATAGAACGACTTCAGTTCCGTTTCACTTTTCGCTTTGTTCAATTCGGAGAATAAAGAATCGGTATCTTTGCTCATAAACATTCCTTTCGGTTTTGCGCTTTTCGTTATATCGGCTTGTTGTGTTATAATAAAACTGTGTTTACACAGAAACATTGCTGGCATATCTATTATACAACACTTTTGGGTATCGGGGTATCATGCAGGAAGCGATTCGTTTCATTCAGGACAATTTCAAACCGGTTGCTGTACTGAAGGATGGCGACAGCGGGCTTACGGAACTGGTCATCAGTCCGGATAAAACGGTTTTTATCCGCAAGACAATTCCGTACACCGGGCTGCCGTATCGGCAGATGATGCAGCTTTCCCATCCGCTGCTGCCGAAGATTTATTACGCGGCGGAGGATGCTTCCCGAACGTATGTGATTGAACAGTACGTGGAAGGGGAGAACCTGCAGGCGCTGCTGGACGCAAAAGGCAACTTTTCGGAACAGCAGGTGAGGAATATCGGACTGCAGCTGTGTGATGCACTGGAGTACCTGCATCAAAACCGCATCCTGCATCGGGACATAAAGACTTCCAATATTATCCTGAAAGATGATGGCGCCATCCGTCTGCTTGATTTCGGTGCGGCGCGTATCGTAAAAGTGAAGGAGAGGCATGCAGGTCAAAGCCGTAGTAAAGATACCGTTGCAGAAATAGCAGACAGAACGGATGATGAACCCTTCGTGCAGGAGCAGGATACCCGCATTTTAGGCACGCCCGGATATGCGCCGCCGGAACAGTATGGTTTTGCCGCTACGGATTTCCGCAGCGATTACTATGCGCTGGGTATGACTCTGCAGACACTTTTGGGAAACAGGTATAAAGGAACGTTGACCAATGCGATTCGGCGTTGTGTGGAGCTGGATCCGGAACGGCGTATCGGCTCGGCGCAGGAATTGCGGAATCTGCTGCAGGTGCACTGGTATGATGCGTTACTGCGGGAAAAACAAAAATACGCTGTTTTGCTGTTGGTATTGTGTCTGCTTGGCGCCGGTCTGTTTTTATGGCAGCGCCAGGAAACGAAAGACGAGAATGCGCAGAGGGCGGTTACCGAAACAGCGACAGGCGTAACGGCGGAAAAGGAAAAGAACGCAAAAGAAGAATCTGTAAAAGTTGAAATGAAATCCGGTGGCGCAAAAGAAAATAGCGGCGAAAACGCGGAAAAAACTTCTGGAAGTAAAACGGAAGCGAAACCTTCTGACAGCACAGCAGCAAAGGCAACTTCTTCCAGTCAGTTGTCTGAACAAAAGCAAACGCCGCCGATCGTTTCGCCATCAGTGAAAGCGGAAGTCTCGAAACCTTCGACGGTGAGAGCTGGCCAAATACAATTCAGCAGTAAAAACTGGAGTGATTTACAAAAAACAGAACAGCATTTGCCGCCAATCGTTGCTGATGCGGATAAGGTTATCTATTCTCCGGGACAATGGCCGAAGGTGACGGTGGCTAACAATTCCGACGCTGTGCTGCAAAATCCCCAAATCGAGATGTATTTTAATGACTTTGGCGTGTTGGGAAGCGATTTGACAGTTACAGACTGGAATGACAGTAAGGTATCCTCGCACTTTAGCGAAAAAACGGCTAACGGACTGGCGCACAGGGTGATTCTTCGCTTTGAAGGCGTTGTGCAGCCTCACGATTCGTATCAGTTCAATTTATTCGGCGGCGTATCCGGTCTTTTCAAAACCGGCGCCAATCCGTCAGTGCGAATTGTGTTCAGTGCCGATAACGCAGATGCGCAGGAAAAAAGCTATACGATAGGGATAAAATGAATTTCATCATTCATGTTTTACGCCGGACAAAAGTTTCACACTCTCTTTATAGCATGCAATGAAAAACTATGTTATAATACATTCAGGATTTCCCCGTTTTATGTGTGAGCGGGGAAATTCTAATTTTTTGTATCACGTACATGTGATTTAAAATTTGAAGGAGTGTGAAGGGATGATTGTAGAAAATCCTAAAACGATTACGGAAGATGAATTGCGAAACATGGCGAAGGAGGCGAAAGGCAGAATCCGTAAAATTTATCTGCACTGGACAACCGGGCACTACGGTGAGGTGGACGATGCGTACCATCTGTGTATTGACCGGGATGGACAGGTCTTTGTGAATTGCAAAAATTTATCGGCAGTGAAAGCGCATACGTGGCTGCGCAACCAGAACACCGTTGCGATTGCGCTTTGCTGTTGTGCCGGTGCGGCCTGCTGGATCCCCGGCAGCTGCAATGCTGAAAAGGTGGACGGCGCTTACGCCGAATGCCGCAGCGCGCACCCGAAATGCGCGTTGGTGGATTTCGGCCCGGAACCGCCCACGACGATGCAGATTGACATGATGGTGAACGTGGTCGCGGTATTGGCAGACGAACTGGGGCTTGCAATTGGCAAAGATACGGTCATGACTCATTGCGAAATTGCCTTTAAAGATGGCTACGGTCCGGGAGAAGACGATCCGGCCATGAGCTGGGATTTATGGTTTCTTCCGGATTCGCTGCGGCCGGGCGAAGTAGTGCCCGGCGGCAATCTGCTGCGAAAAAAGGCAAAGAGTTATCAACGGAAAATGCAGCAGGGGACAGGCGCAGTGTGAGAAATTTGTTGATATCAAGCTAATTTTAAAACCTCAATTGTAAAACGAGACGCAACCCCTCTTACTCTCGTTTTATACTAAACTTCGTAAAATAATATACCTTCCGGGAGGTTGCATCCCGGTTTTCAAAAAAGACTGGCTGAAGCTGGTCTTTTTTTAATGAAAAAATAAAAATGTAGTCATCGTGGCTGTGGAGCTTGTGGGTAACCGGGGTTTCACGGAGC
>JAFTZZ010000015.1 GCA_017460905.1 Acidaminococcaceae bacterium
CATACAAGCAGAATACGATACGAACACAAAATTTATTAAGGCTCTGTAAGGTGCTTTCCGCTTTCGGGTCCTTGTACAGCGGAAGCATCATATCATACAGCTTGCCAACAAGTTCGCCCGCCTGAAAGGACAACTGCTGTTCTACAGTAATCTTCTTTACCGTAGGGTCAATCAAGAAGTTCAGCAAATGATATTTATCCGGCAATTCATCCAGCAGGATTTCCACAGGATTTTCTTCAGGGCGCATTTCTTCCATATCGTAAATGACAAATTTTTGGAAGTTACAAGTAACAATCCAACGAGGACGTTCTGAATACGGCAGTTTGCTCCCGTAACGCTGTGCCTGCTCATAGGGGTTCAGTTCCGTTCCGTCAGACTGTTTCTTCCGCTTGAACAGGTCAACATCCATAGACTTCTGTTCAATCACTACTTTTGTTTCGGGAATGAACACATCAATGAAAGAAGTATGTAACAACGGGACACGCTTTTCAAATTTTACACGGGTACTGAAATTAGTAATACCATAAACACGATGGAGCAGGTCGCTCCAAAACTGCTGGGTTTCCTGCTTTTCATCGCCTTTGCCTTTCCATAGGCTAACAAATTCTATTGCCGCTTTGCGCTGTGCTGTATCACTCATGGTCATAAACCTCACTTAATTCAATATTTTCATATATTATACCATAATATACAACAGTTATCAATATCGCTTTATAATCTTCAACAATATTGATAAAAATAAAGAACTGCCGAGTAAATCTCGACAGTTATTTTTCATTAGGAATATTTTTTGTTGAAGTCATCATTTCCCTTGTTATTTGGAGCAAAAGGAATTGAAGGTCAGGATGTAACTTGAAAAATATCTGGTTGATTTCATCAAGATATTGTTTTGCTTCCACTTCATAGGATGCGCCGATTACATGGTCTTCAGAACCATATCCCCATAACCAATACGGATATACATCAAGAATTTCACCCCAAAGAGCGACCCGTTTCAACGTAGGTTTGATAAGTCCTTTTAACGACTTAGATACCGTACTTTCGCTCAAGGGTGACCCAAGTTCTATAGAACGCCTGACAATTTCCTTATTCGTGATATTACGGTGCGCTTTCGCTTTTCGTAATCGTGAACCAAATTTGCTTTTAGCGAAAGAATCCAGCGCTTCTCTTTGAACTGTCTTTTTCGGCATCTCGTCACATCCATACCTAAAATTGATAGTTATGTACTAACTATATTTTACACTAAATCGAATGCCGATAAAAGCCTTAATTTTCGTTTTGAGCAAATTCTTTCCAAAGACGGCACAAATCCCTTGATATAAGCCAAAGCGACGTCTAAAGCCAAATATGAAGTATTACTGGGATTTTATAACCGTATTACACTTGCAAATATTGTATAAAATTACAAAAGTATACATTTGCAAAATGGAAATAAATTGCCTTTTTGCGACGGACAAAACGCATAAAATGTGCTAACCATGCGGATATTAAAAGTTTCCATATTACACAAATTTTTGTGGCAAATTCTGTGTTTTTATACAAAACTTGTTGCGTTACATTTTGTATTATGGTATAATGATACTACCTCGAAGTAGGCATAAAAAAGAACATCGGAACCTGTCGCCAAACAAATTTCCGATGCTCTTTCCCGATTGATAGGGTACACGGGAATGTACCTTTTCAGTTCACTATTATTATAAACCCGGTGTTACATTTCTGTCAACAGAAAATAGCATAAAACCGGCTATAACAAGTGTTTCTGATATAAATTCTGCCCGTGTATCCCTATATCCAAAATTTTACGGAAAGGGGGTCACGGGTTTTGTCTTCTAATCTGCTATCTGAAATGTATGAAAAACTGGACAACTGCATACTCAACATGAAATCCAGTGTCTATTTATTTGCCAAGAATCCATTAAAAGATTTTTCCCGTGACCGCAAACTGGGATTTGTCGAACTTATCCGTTTCCTTATCGCCATGAAAGGAAAGACTATCCGCAAGGAAATCCGTAAGTACTTTAAAAAATCAAAAAAGATTATGAGTAATTCAGCTTTTGTCCAACAGCGAGCAAAATTGAACGACCTTGCGCTCCCATATCTTTTAGAAGCGTTTAATAAATCTTCTTGTAATTATGATACCCGTTTGTACAAAGGGTATAGACTGCTTGCCGTGGACGGGTCTGACTTTAATATTGCCAAAAATGTCAATAGCGAAAGCTATATCAAAGGCGAGGGCAATCTTATGCACCTGAACGGGATTTGCGACATCCTGAACAACGTGTTCCTCAAAATTTTTGTCGAGCCCAAAAACCGTTGTGATGAACGGAAGGCTTGCCTTTCCATGCTTTCTGAAATGACATTTAACGATAAGACTATTCTTATCGCAGACCGTGGATACGAAAGTTATCAATTCTTTGCCATAATATCCGGTATTCCCAATCTTGACTTCCTTGTCCGTGTAAAGAATAGCGGTACAAAGATTACAAGAAACCTTCCCATGAAGGAACTGGATATTGATGTTACAGCTGAATTTCGGACTACACAGACGAACGAAGATAAAGAAGCATACCGTACTGGCAAGGCAATATGGATACCAGGTCCCAGTAAATTCGGCAAAGACAAGAAACGAGTTGCATGGACTCTGCCTTCACCGTACCGTTTAACATTACGTGTAGTCCGTTTTGAAATTTCTCCCGGTTCATATGAAACCATCATTACATCGTTAAACCGTTTTGAGTTTCCTATAAAGATAATCAAAAAGATGTATCATCGGCGGTGGCAGATTGAAACAGCCTTCCGCTGGCTTAAATATGCTCTGTCTACAATACATTTCCACGGCAAAAGCGAAGAGTTTTCCGTTCAGGAAATCTATGCCCGTATTATTATGTACAACTTCGGTATGCGTATTATGATGAATACTGATGTCAGGCAAAGCGCAAATCGTAAACATCTCTATCAAATTAATTATACAAATGGATTCGACCTCTGTAGAGATTATTGGCACGCTCGTGGCAGACCGCCGTGGAACACAGCGGAATTATTAGAGAATACAATTCTACCTGTTCGTCCGGACAGAAAAGATAGACGGAAATTGAAGCCCAAAGCGTTCGTTCCGTTCATATACAGGGTAGCATAGAACCTTGAAAACTTCAAAAAAAGAACAGACTGGAAAATTCTGCTGAAATCAGCAAAATTGCCCCCAGTCTGTTTGCTACGCCTAAAAGTATTATCTGCTACTGATACAACCTGTATCGTGGCAGATTTTCTTTTCACCGATTTCTTAACTTAACGGAAATTTAGGCAAAAAGAAAAGCCCGAATCCGATTTTATCGAAATCGAGCTTAACTTAATGACATTGCTCCTGTGAGGTCTGTTTTTATTTTGCATGACTTGCTTTCCATTCAGAGACCGTGAAAACGATCAGGGCCACCCAGATGAAACCGAAGGTAAAAAGCTGCGTCGTTCCGAACGGCTCATTAAAGAAGAAAATTCCCAATAGCAGGGTCAGGGTCGGACTGATGTACTGGAAGAACCCGAGCACGTTCAGCGGCAGCAGGTTTGCGCCGTAGGAAAATAAAATCAGGGGAATCGCTGTAGCGATGCCTGCGCCTGCCAGCAGCAGGCTGAGGGCCGGTGTGGCCGGTCCGAAATGGGCCTCGCCGGCGGCGGTCAGATTGGCGATATAATAAAACGCAAAGGGAAACAGGAGCAGGGTCTCCAGCGTGATACTGGTGAAAGGGTCCAGCCGGAGCTTTTTCTTCAATGCGCCGTAACTGCCGAAGGTCAGCGCCAGCGCAACCGAGACCCAGGGCAGCTTGCCTATGTTCCAGGTCATCAGGAAAATGCCGGCGGCGGCCAGCGCTATGCTCAGTTTCTTGGGGGCGGATAATGTTTCCCCGAAGATGACGACGCCAAACATGACATTGACCAGCGGATTGATATAATATCCGATGCTCGTGTCGATTACATGATTGTGATTGATCGCCCAGATAAATGTGAGCCAGTTCAGGCTGATGATAACCGCAGCGGCCACCAGCATGGCGCCGCGTTTCCTGTTTTCCCACAGCTCCCTGCAGTCGTCTTTTAAGCGTTGCTGCCGGCGCGTGGCAGCGACTACGATGAGCATGAATACCAGCGACCAGATGATCCGGTGGGCCAGTATCTCGTTCGCTTCCGCCTGTACCAGAAGATGCCAGTACAGCGGCAGGACACCCCAGAGCACATAGCAGCCCAACGCTGCCAGAAATCCAAAATTTTTGTTTTGCTGCATAAAAATACTTCTTTCACTGTAAAAATACCGTTTACACGATTCCGTAAAAAACGATGTTGGCCTCATTATAGCATAAACAGGCAAATTAAACAGCCTTTCTTTAACAAATAGTGGAAAAATGTGAAAAAAAAGAGTATAATAAATTGCACTTAAAAACTATATAAGGAGTGTTTGTTTTGACAGAAGAAATCAAACAGCAAGTTCAGAAACCGGAAAAGAAGAAGATCATCCTCAGCGGCATTCAGCCTACGGGCATATTTACGCTGGGTAATTATATAGGCGCGGTGCGCAACTGGCAGCAGCTGCAGGAGGATTACCAGTGCGCGTATTTTATCGCTGACCTGCATTCGCTGACGGTCCGTCAGGAAGCGGCAAAGCTGCGCAAACAGAGCCTGGAGGCGTTTGCCCTGCTGCTGGCCTGCGGTATTGATCCGCAAAAGAGCCTGCTGTTCATTCAGAGCCATGTGCATAACCATGCGGAGCTGGGCTGGATCCTGGCCTGCAATTCCCTGTTCGGGGAGCTGTCCCGCATGACCCAGTTCAAGGATAAATCCGCCAAACATGCGGATAACATCAACGCCGGACTGTTCACGTATCCGTCCCTGATGGCGGCGGATATCCTGCTGTACCAGGCGGATTATGTACCGGTAGGCGCGGACCAGACCCAGCATCTGGAATTTACCCGGAACGTGGCCCAGCGCTTCAATAACCTGTACGGCAATACCTTTAAGCTGCCGGAGGCATATCTGCCGCCGGAAGGGGCGAAGATTATGTCCCTGCAGGAACCGGCGAAGAAAATGTCCAAGTCGGATACGAATCCGAAAGCCTTTATTTCCATTCTTGACGACCACGACACCATCATCCGCAAATTCCGTAGCGCCGTTACGGATAGTGAGGCGAAGGTCATGTTCAGGGAAGGGAAGGACGGCATCAATAACCTGATGACGATCTATTCCGTAGTTACCGGCAAAAACTATGAGCAGATTGAAGATGAGTTTACCGGTAAAGGCTACGGCGATTTCAAGCTGGCAGTCGGGGAAGCGGTTTCCGAAGAACTGCGTCCGGTGCGCGAGAGTTTTGCCCGCCTGATGGACGACAAAGCGTATCTGGAAGCAACATATAAATCCGGGGCCGAGGTTGCGCAGCGTATTTCCGACCGCACGCTGACAAAGGTTAAGAAGAAGGTCGGGCTGTTGGCCAGACCGTTTTGAGATATTGCCGGTAAAGTGAATAAAGCGTATTTCGGCTGGCGTATATGCGAACCGGGCAGAACGGTCTCTGACGCAAACAGGAAAAGCGTAAACAGGTAACAGAAAAGCCGTCTCACAGGCGTGAGACGGCTTGTGTATTTTTTAGGATGCTTTCTTTTTTCAGTCTGCCTGATGGCATTCTTCCTGCTCGTAGGCGCCTGCGTAATCAATATCGCTGTTTGCGGCAGGCGGAACTGCGCCGGGCTCTGCTGCCTTCTCGGTGACGTAGCTTACAAATTCGTCCATGGCTTCCTTATCGGGCAGGATCGCCGTGTACATCTGGTTGCCCATTGCGCCGGAAAGGATATCGGGCATACGCTCGCACATTTTGATCCGGCTGCCGTATCTTGCCATAATATCTTCCTGGCTGTGGGCGTAGCGGAAGCGGTCCCGCTGGCCGATAAACACGCAGAACTGCTGGTCCGGGTGTTCCGGCAGACGCCGTTCGTCAAAGGCGATCATATCCGCCCAGAGCTGGTACACGTCGGTAGAGTGGGCAAAGTCCATCATATCCGGCATGTAGCCGCCGCCGGGACGCATATTAACTTCCAGTCCCACAAAATCCCCGACTTTGCCCAGGCCTTTTTTATCTTTGGTCAGTTTGAAGAATTCCATGTGCACGAAGCGGCTTTTTACCCCGAAGGACTTAACGGTAGCGCGGCCACGCTCCTGCAGCTGCGGCTCAACGGAGGGCGGAACGTAGAAGCAAAGTTCTGTCTGGTTATTCACGACGTCCATGACAGGCGGGGAGATGCTCATGGATTCAAACAGCACGTTGCTTTGGGAATCCACGATGGCGTCGTAGGAGCAGATCAGGCCGGGCACATATTCTTCCATAACATAGGAATCTTCCGGAAGGTCCGCAAAAAACGCCTCCAGGTCTTCGTCATTTTCCAGCCGGTAGGTCGCTACGGCGCCGACGCCGTACTCCGGTTTTACGATTACAGGGTAGCCGGCTTTTTTAATGAATTTGGCTGCGGCTTCGATATCGGTCACTGGCACCTGCCGGGCGGTAGGCACCTTGGCTTTGGCGTAGTAGGGCTTCATGGCGGATTTGCTGCGGTAGGCTTCGATTTCATCGACGTCCGGGCCGGACAAAATGTTAAAATCGGTACGCAGCATAGCGTCATGCTCCAGCCAGTATTCATTGTTGGATTCCAGCCAGTTGATTTTGCCGTATTTAAAGCTGAAGAAGGCCACCGCCCGGAACATCTGGTCATAGTCTTCCATGGATTCCACTTTGTAGTATTCGGTGAGGCAGCTCTTTAGCGCCGGATCTAACTGATCATAGGGGGTATCGCCGATACCCAGCACGTTGGCGCCATTCTTTTTCAGACGGTCGCAGAAATTCCAATAGGTACGGGGGAACTGGGGGGAGATAAAAATAAAATTCATACTTCTCAGTCCTTTCTTACAGGCCGTGGGCCTGGCAATGCTGCACTATATGAGGGAGAAAATACCGGTACATCTTTTTCCACCAGGGCCAGTCGTGGTTTACATCGTAACCCCAGAAATCGCACCAGGCGCTGATGCCTTTGGCGCGGAGCGCATCGTCTAAGATGTGGGTGGTGCGGATGCCTTCATCTTCCCAGGCGCCCTGGCCGACGCAAAAGACAATGGCCCGCTGGTTGTACAGATTGATATAGGGATGGCCTTCCGGCAGGTTCGGCAAAAAGGTAGCGGGGGAGTTATCGTACAGGGTGTTGTTCATCCAGGCGCCAAAGAAATAGTGGGCGTCATAACAGCCGGATAAACCGATCACCCCTTCAAACAGGTCGGGGCGGCGCAGGAACAGGATGGCAGCGTGGGTGCCGCCCATGCTGCAGCCTGTGGTCAGCGGACGGCGGTCGGAACGGTTCCATTCGTGAATGAGAGGCAGTACTTCGTCGATCATGTAACGGTAGTAGTTTTCCTGCCGTTCTGCCCGCAGTACTTTGTCTCCATACGTGTCCGACCAGCTTTCCTGATCGACAGAATCCACGCAGAATAACTGGAACTGGCCATTATCGATATAATCAGACAGTTCGTCGATCATGCCGAAATTCTCAAAATTATCGCACATGGAATCCTGGGTGGGAAACACCAGCAGGGGCCAGCCGGCTTCACCGTAGATCCGGAGATTCATATTACGCCAGAGATGCTGGCTGAAATGGGTAACATCATGACGGGATGGCATAAGGTATTTTCGCTCCTTCTGAGAAATTGTATTCTGCTTATTATAACACATGTTGTGATAAAATCATACCTGTTGCAAAAACTTATGCAGACAATATGCCCTGCCTCTTCGTATTATTATAAAATTACTGTAAGATAATTAGACAAGCAGGCGGTTTTACGTTATAATAAACTGATTTAGTATGCGTTACATATAGTCATAACTTTATCTGTAATAATATGTTTCTTACAAAGGTTTCATATTCCACAAACGGAGGTACATTCCCTTGTTAGATTTCTCTACGTTATTATTTCGCGCGCCTGCGCTCCTGATTGCGCTGACCATACATGAATATGCCCATGCCTGTGTATCGGACAGCCTGGGCGATCCCACGCCGGGGCTGCAGGGGCGCCTGACGCTGAACCCGCTGGCACATCTGGATGTTGTAGGCACGCTGATGCTGGTGCTTTGCGGTTTCGGCTGGGCCAAACCGGTAGAAATTGATCCGCGTTATTATAAGGATTACCGTTCCGGCGCGCTGAAGGTTGCCGCGGCCGGTCCGCTGGCCAACCTGTTCCTGTGCTTTGTGGCTGTGTTGCTGATGACGGCCCGGGGCAGCCTGGGCATGTCCAGCGCCTGGGTGAACCAGTTCCTGTACTGGCTCATGTTATATAACGTGTGGTTCGCCTTCTTCAACCTGATTCCGATTCCGCCGCTGGACGGTTCTAAAATCCTGGAAACATTTCTGGATTATGAAACCGCTTATAAATATGAAAACTTTGTGGGGCGCTACGGATTTATTGTTCTCGTAGTGATTGTTTACAGCGGGATCTCCAACATGATCATCGGGCCGCTGTCGTCCTGGTTCCTGAAGCTTTGCTACGGCATTGCCAGTATCATTTTTTAGCAGAAGAGAGAGTTAGGACATGGCTGATCCGGTTGTCCGGGTCCTTGACTTTGAAGGGCCGCTGGACCTGTTGATTCACTTAATCGAAAAAAATAAGATGGATATCTATGATATCCCCATTGTCTCCGTGACTGACCAGTACATTGCGTACCTGCATTCCCTCACGGAGCTGGATTTGGAGGAAGCCAGCCAGTTTCTGGTTATGGCCTCATTATTATTGCAGATCAAATCCCGTATGCTGCTGCCGAAATCGGAACTGGAAGGCGAGGAAGAGGCGGATCCCCGGGAGATGCTGGTACAGATGCTGGTCGAATACCGGCGGATCAAGGAAGCGGCAAAGCAATTAGAGAAGATGAAACGGGAAGCGGCGCGGCAGCACACCCGGAAGCCGTTTTTTGCGGACAGTAAGCTGCGGCATTTCCATCCCTATCCGGTCAGCGACCTGCTGACGGCTTTGGCCGGGCTGGTAGGACCGCTGCGGCGGCAGGTCGCGGTTGTGGAGCGGCAGGAATATGATGTAGGCGCCAAGATGGAAGAGATTGTCCGGTTTCTGGGCAAGTATCCGGAAGGAGTCGAGTTCAACCGGGCCTTTGTAAAGACCGGCAGCGCCAGCGAGCGGGTAGCGGCTTTTCTGGCGGTGCTGGAGCTGTTGCGGATGAAGGTCGTGCGTATCAGCCAGAGCAAAGCCTTTGCGCCGATCTATCTGTTCATGTGTACAGGAGGGGAAGCAGATGCCGCAGGAGTATAAGCTGGGACAGCTGGAAGCGATCCTGTTTGCGGCCGGAGAGCCGCTCAGCGTGCCGCAGCTGGCCGAACTGCTGGGCCTGAACAAGCCCCAGACCTGGGAGCTGGTAAGCCTGCTGCAGGAGGAATACCAGGCAGAAAAGCGCGGGCTGGAGCTGCGGGAGGTGGCAGAGGGCTGGCAGCTTTGCACGAAAGCCTGTCATCATGAGGCGATTTTACAGCTGGCCAATACGCAGGAACTGAAGCTTTCCAATGCGTCTATGGAAACGCTGGCGATCATTGCGTACCGTCAGCCGGTGACCCGGGCGGAGATGGAGGCAATCCGCGGCGTCAAAGTGGACGGCGTGGTCAATACCCTGCTGGAGTGGGAGCTGATTGCGGAGGCCGGACGGAAGGAAACCGTCGGGCATCCTATTTTATATAAAACTACAAAGAAATTTTTAGAAGTATTCGGATTAAAGACGCTGAAGGATCTGCCGGCCATGCCGGATATCCTGGCGGAGGATGCAGCGAAGCATCCGCGCCAGCTTTCCCTGCTGGACATGGACGCGGCGGAAGAACTGGAAGTGACGGATCCGCATACAGAAACCGAGGAACAAAATTAATGGAAGAACGTTTGCAGAAAGTGCTGGCGCAGGCCGGCGTGGCTTCCCGCAGGGAAGCGGAGCAATATATTACAGCCGGACGCGTGAAGGTGAACGGTAAGGTTGTGAAAGAGTTAGGGACCAAGGTAGGCCCCAACGCGTTTATCATGGTGGACGGCAACCCCATCCACCGGGAACGGAAGACCTATTTACTGTTTTATAAACCCCGGGGCGTGGTGACCACGATGAAAGACCCGGAAGGCCGCAAATCAGTTGCGGATTATGTAAAAGACATTCCTCAGCGCGTGTTCCCCGTAGGGCGGCTGGATTACAATACGGAAGGACTGCTGCTGCTGACCAATGACGGGGAGCTGACACAGGCCATGACCCATCCCAGCCACGGTGTCAACAAGACCTATGAAGTGACGGTGCCCGGCATCGTGCCGCAGGAAAAACTGGATCAGCTGCGGCTTGGCGTTAACCTGGAGGACGGCGTGACCGCACCGGCAATCGTTGAGCTGACTGCATATGATTACGAAAAGAACCTGACCCGTTTTACCGTAACCATCCATGAGGGACGCAACCGTCAGGTGCGCAGGATGTGTGATTACATCGGCTTCCCGGTGCGTTACCTGCGGCGGGTGAAAATGGGTACGCTGACACTGGACGGGCTGCGCCGGGGAGACTGCCGCGAACTGTTCGAAGAGGAAGTGGAGGCGCTGCGTCTGGAATGCGGGCTGCAGGCAAAACCTGCGAAACAGAAAGCGGCTGCAACGAAAAAGCCGGAACCGAAGCGTAAAGTTAAGTGATTGCAGATACAGGAGTATGCTGATGTCCAGGGTTATCGTAATAGGCGGCGGCGCGGCCGGCCTGATGGCAGGCATCACTGCTGCGCGGCAAGGCGCGACGGTCGTTGTGCTGGAGCGCATGCAGGAGCCGGGCAAAAAGATGATGATCACAGGCAAGGGCCGCTGCAATATTACCAATTCCTGTGCCGTCAAGGAGTTTATCCCTAATCTTCCGGGCAACGGGAAATTTCTGTTCAGTGCCCTGCAGCAGTTCAGCAACGACGCGTTACTGTCCTTTTTTCATGAACAGGGGCTGGAAACCGTAACAGAGCGCGGCGGGCGCGTGTTTCCCGCAACAGGAAAAGCCAGAGACGTTATTGCGGCATTGCTGTCCGCCCTGCAAAAGGCCGGAGGCCGTCTGGTGAACGGCGCCCAGGCTGTCGGCCTGGTGATGAAGCCGGGGCAGGTCACCGGCGTGCGTTACCGGAATGTGGAAAACGACGGACGCAAGGAAGGACAGGATTTTCGCAGCAGTACTAAGGGCAGGGTAAAGCTGGGGCCGGAGCATACGCTGGCTGCCGATGCGGTCATTGTCTGTACCGGCGGCGCGTCGTATCCGGGTACGGGTTCTGACGGGAATTTTGTGCCGGTGCTGGAAAACCTGGGACTGGCCATGGAACCGCTGCTGCCTGCGCTGGCGCCGCTGCAGCCGGAGGAAGGGTTTACGGAAGGACTGGAAGGGCTTGCCCTGAAGAATATCAGGGCAACCGTACTGGCTGACGGCAAAGCCGTGGCAGAGGAGTTCGGCGAGCTGCAGTTTATCCGCGGCGGGGTCGCCGGGCCGGTCTGTCTGACCGTGAGCCGCAAGGTGGCCCGCCTGCAGCATTTCAGCCGGGCGGCGCTGGAGCTGGAACTGGATCTGAAACCGGCGCTGGCCGAGGATAAGCTGGATGCCCGCATCATGCGTGATTTTCAGGAATTCAGCAAAAGCAGGCTGTCGGAAATCGTGCGCAAGCTTGTGCCGCAGCCCCTGGTAGAACCGGTACTGGATTCCGCTTTTCTGGACGGCGCTAAGGCCGTAAGCCAGGTGTCCAAAAAGGAGCGGCAGAACCTGATTTATGCGCTGAAGCATTTTACGATCCCCTTAACGGGAACCAGACCCCTGGCGGAAGCTATTGTCACGGCCGGTGGGGTCGCGTTAAAGGAAATTGATCCGAAGACCATGGCGGCCAAACGCATGGCCGGACTGTATTTCGCCGGGGAAGTCATGGATGTGGACGGATATACCGGCGGCTTCAACCTGCAGGCTGCCTTCAGCAGCGGCTATGTGGCAGGGCTGAACGCGGCGAAGCAGGTATTGAGTAGTAAATAAATCATTATTAAATATGCTGTAAGGAAAAGACATGAGCAAACATTAGGAAACAATTGCGTCATTTCACGAGATGAAATTTGCCGTCGTGGCGAGATTGTTTGAGGGCGAAGCCCGAGTTTCGAAGCCATAGGCAAATAAGTCCGTGAAATAGCAATTGTTGACGTGTTTGCGAGGTCTTTTCCTTACACGAATAATTGATGAGGTGATATAGCCATGAAAAAGGGATTTGTACTCGCCATTGACGGGCCTGCAGGCGCAGGCAAAAGCACCATTGCAAAACGGGCGGCGGGAAAACTGGGGTACGCTTACATTGATACCGGCGCCATGTACCGGGCGGTGACGTGGAAGCTGTTACAGACAGGACAGGCTTTTTCCCCGGAACTGGCCGGGAAACAGGCTAATGAGATCAGCATTTCCTTCCGTCCGGAGAATGCGGTAAACCGTGTCTTTGTAGACGGGACCGAAGTGACGGATGCGATCCGTACGGCAGAAGTGACCGGACTGGTATCCAAAGTGGCCGCTGTGCCCGAGGTGCGCACGGCTATGGTAGACCAGCAGCGACGTATGGGCGAGGAAGGCGGTATCGTTATGGACGGCCGGGATATCGGGA
>JAFTZZ010000191.1 GCA_017460905.1 Acidaminococcaceae bacterium
ACTTTTTCCAAAAAAATAAGATTTTTATTGCAATAACTTTTTCATTTAAAGATTTAAAGGTCCCCACTATCTAAATTATAAATTTTTTTGAGTCCATTAGTTTTCCCTCGCAGATGCAATTTAAAAGGCCCTGTCAATTCAGCTGTGAAGCGGATTAGCAGGGTCTTGCATTTTTCAAGATATTAAATTTTGCAAAATGGGCTTGGGTAATCAGCTGATTTTCCCGTTATAGTTTCTCACCCTTTATACACCTGATTCAACAATTTAATTTTCTCTTTCATACGTTCCAGCACAGCTTCCGGCCCAACGATTTTAACACCTTCATCCAGCGCCATGATCCAGCCCAGGAACTGGTCGCTGACCGCCACGACTACAGTAGTGCGGAAATGATCTGCATCCACCGGTTTGATAGGAATGTCTTTTCCGAACCGGTCGATCAGGATTCCTACCATTCCGTTTTCCGCTTCCAGCGTGACCTGCATCTCTTCGCCGCCGTACATGCCGAACAGGCTCTTGGTGTATCGGGGCATGTTGAAGGCTTTGAATTCTTCCTTGCCTTCACGCCGTTTATCCACCACGGAAATCCATTTCATCTTGTCAACCCGGTAATGCTTGATCTTTTTCTCATCTGCATCGTAGCCTACCAGATAATAATTTTCGTCATCCCACATCAGGCCCCAGGGACTTACCTGATACCAGTCCCCGTCCCGCCGCAGTTCCATTTCCTTATTGATGTTCCAACGGTAATATTTGAAACTGATCTGACAGCCTGTAGCGATAGCCTCATGCAGTTTGTCCACGTTGTAGTAGATGCTTTCGTTCATGGCTTTCACCCGGCCAGTGATGATGACCTGACGCTGCAGCTGCCGCGCTTCGTATTTGCTGACCATGCCCTCCAGCTTTTTAATCAGCGCATTGGATTTTTTCTTTGTGATAAACTTGGCCGACTGTACGGAATCTACCAGCAGCTTCAGCTCCGGCAGCTCAAACGGACGGTTGCCGATATGGTAATAGTAATTCCGCTGCGTCTGCTCGCCGATAATATCAAAACCGAAATCGCGCAGCAAAGCAAAGTCCTGATACAATGTTTTCCGTTCCACGTCCACGCCGTAGGCTTTCAGTTTTCCTATGATCTGCGGCAGTGTCAGCATGTGCTCATCGTCCGTATCCTCAGAGAAAATTTTCATGAGATACAGCAGCTTCAGCCTTTGTTTGTTCACCTCAGTCATTTTTGCGTCCTTTCTTAAGGAATCACTGATGTATTTACAAGCGTGCCGGGTGCACAAAGTCATTAAATCAGTGCTTTCTTTCTTAAACCCGTTTTGCAGGATAGCGTGAGTATCATTTTCAGCAAATCCTCGGCAGGCCTTCCCCCCGCAACGGCAAAACCTTGCGGAAGCTTCCCAGAACTGTTTGCAGATATACGCCTTTGCCTTCTGTTACTGCACCGGCAAGGCAGGCGTCTTTCCCGTATTTATTTTTTTGTAAAATGCGCAATGCCTGTTCCGCTTCGTCTGCCGGAACCGCCAGCAGCATTTTCCCTTCATTACCCATGGTCAGCGGGTCCAGCCCCAAAATGCCGCTGAGGCCTTTCACCGCTTCACTGACCGGCAGGTTTTCTTCTTTCAGGTTAATGCGGCAGCCGGACGCTTCCGCCAGTTCGCTGGCGACCGTAGCCAGTCCGCCCCGTGTAATATCGCGGATGGTATGTACGTCAATGTCCGCGTCCAACATTTCTGTAACCATGCCGTTCAGCGGCGCGCAGTCGCTCTGTAGGGTGGTTTCCATTTCCAGCCGCTGCGTCAGGATCGTAGCGTGATGATCCCCCAACGTCCCTGTAAGAATTATGGCATCCCCGGCGCGCAGGTTTGCAGCGGAAATATTACTATCAAAGGGCCGCGCTCCGATACCCGCGGTGTTGATGTATAATCCCCCGTTGCCTTCCACGACTTTCGTGTCGCCGGCGACGATTTTTACGCCGGCTTCTTCTGCCGTCGCTTCCATAGAGCATACGACTTTTTCCAGCATTTCTGTTTCCAGCCCGGTTTCCAAAATAAAGGAAGCCGTCAGATACAGCGGCTTCGCCCCCATGCATGCCAGATCGTTGACCGTTCCGCACACGGCAAGGCGGCCGATATCCCCGCCGGGGAAGAACAGCGGCTGCACCACAAAGCTGTCTGACGTAAAGACTGGGCTGCCTTCTAATTTCGGCAGTACCGCTGCATCTTCCATTTTATTTAATATTTCGTTTTGAAAATGGGCGGCAAAAATTTCCTGAATCAGTTTTGTTGTTTCTTCGCCGCCCGACCCGTGCCGCAACGCGATTTTCATGTGGTATCTCCCCGCAAACTTTTGAAACATGAAGCAATGTTTTTCCTTGCGTATGGTGCAAATTGCTCTTACCCTTCCCGATAAGTAATGCAGCAGGTTCCTTCGCTGCTGACCATGCAGGCGCCTACCGGATGCTCCGGTGTGCAGCGTGTGCCAAAGAAAGGACACTGCTTCGGCTGCGCCTGGCCCAGCACGATTTTTTTGCACAAACAGCCGTTGGGGACACTGTCCGCATCGAGGCCCTTGCTGCCGGCATCCCAGGCTTTATAGTGTTCATTCAGGTACAGGCCCGAACCGGGCAGTATGCCAATACCCCGCCAGGCGGCTGGGCCTTCTGCAAACACATCATCAATCATTCTCCGGGCGGCAAGGTTCCCTTCCTGCTTTACGACAGAGGGATATTCATTCCACAAGCCGCTGTGCGTCCGGCTGCTTTCCAGCACAAGGCGCACCAGTGCCCGCAGCAGAAGCGGCTGCGAAAAACCGCCGATGACCATGGTTGCCCCAAATTCGTCTGCCAGTTTTGCAAACGGCTCTGAACCGGTGATTACTGCCACGTGGCCCGGACACAGGAAGCCGTCTATCTTCCCCTGCCTGCATAAAAAGGCCAGCGCCTGGGGCATCGTTTTTAAGGCGGTCAGAAATTTTATGTTGCGCAAATTCCGTTCCGCCGCTTCTTTGATGACAGTTGCCCATACGGGGGCTGTCGTTTCAAAGCCGACGGCCGCCAGAATATACGTGATGTCCGGATTCTTTTCCGCTTTTGCCAGCGCGTCCTCAGGCGCATAAAAAAAATCGACAGCGCCGCCCTGATCCCGCGCATCTGCCAGAGACATTTTACTTCCCGGCACTGCCAGCATATCGCCGAAGCTTAATACCTGGTATCCGGGGGTCAGCGCGTATTGTACAAGTTTATCGATATAAGCCGTAGGCGTAACGCAGACAGGACAGCCCGGCCCGGACAGCAGCGTAATGCGTTCCGGCAGCAGCTGCCGCAATCCGGTCCGGTACAGCGCGGACGTGTGGGTCCCGCATACCTCCATCAGCCGCAGCGGGCGTCCCTGATAATTCTGCAAAAAAGCAGCCAGCGCTTTCTCATCCATGATGGGCGTCCTCTGTTTCTGATGCGAATGATGCAACCGTTTTTAACTTATCCTGCACAGTCGCGCTATTTCCTGCCGTTGCCGCATCATTTTCTGAAGACAAAGGATACTCTGTATTTTCATCTGCCGCCGCTTCCAGATCCTGAAACAGCGCGATCCATTCCTTTGCTTCTTCGGTTTCCACTTTCTGGATTGCCATGCCGGCATGCACCAGCACATAATCGCCGGGCTGTACGGAAACCATGGAAATATTGACCGGCACTACGGAACCGGTAAAATCCACGCGGGCGTGGTTCTTTTCGATTGACAACACTTTACCCGGATAAGCTACACACATAACGAACTCCTTATGCTAAATCAGAAAAATACAGAAACGGAATGCTGGGAAACACTACCGGTCAGCTCCGTTGCTCTGTAACAATCCGTAATACGCCTGCCCCAGCGTGATACCGCCGTCGCCGGGCGAAACTTTTTCATTATAATAAACCAAAAATCCGCGTTTGCGCAATTCATTTGTGCAGGTTTCCAGCAAAATGCGGTTGGCGAAGCAGCCGCCGGCTAAAACGATCTGCCTGATGCCTGCCGTTTCCGCCATGTCCACTACCATATCGCTGATTGCGTAATGAAAGCCCAGGGCGGCGGCGCCAATCTGTTTCTGTTCTTTTGGGACTTGCAGTAAAGCTTCCCATAAAGGCGCAGGATTGTAAACAGATTTTCTCCAATTGTTTTTGGTATTGTTGTTTATATTACTAACTTCTTTGCATGAAGCATTGCTGCAATTCCATTCTTCGTCCGGCGCTGTTTCCTCTTTCGCAAACGCTAGCGGCAGCGGCTGCACCTTTTCTATCAGCGCTTTACGCGCGGCGGCTTCCAGCGCCATGGCGCAGCGCCCTTCATGGGAATTAAAATCCGCCAGTCCCAGGATACTTGCCGCAGCGTCGAACAGCCGCCCCATGCTGGTGGTTTCAATGCAATTAATTTTCTGTTTTAACGCAGCTTTCACAACGGCGTACCGCGGATCCGGGGACACAATTCCCGCTGCTGCCAGATGGCACAGCGCGGTTTTCCACGCCTGCTGCATGGAAGCGTCGCCGCCCAGCAGGGAAACCTGTTTCAGATGCCCGATACGTTTATAATCGGCCCCTTCGCAAAGCAGGAATTCCCCGCCCCAGACTGTTCCGTCCGTTCCGAAGCCGGTGCCGTCGAAACAAACTGCCAGCGTTTTGCCTTGCAAACCATGCTCTGCCATCACCGCCAGAGCATGGGCGTGATGATGCTGCACCTGGTAAAACGGCAGTCCGTTTTGCTCTGCAAACTGTTTGCCCCATTGCGTAGCCGCATAACCCGGATGCAAATCGGCAACTACCGCTTCCGGCCTGATGTTGAGAAGCCGCATCCAGTCCTGCACAGATTCTTCAAAAAACTGTTCTGTCCTTTCCAGAGTAATATCCCCCGGAATTTCTGCCGGGAAAAATTTTCCGTCTGCGGTAAGGCAGAAGCCCGGCTTCATTTCCGCGCCCACCGCTAAAACTTTTGCATTCCCGTTGAAGCACGCGTCTCCGGGCATCACCGCTTCCGGCATATACCCTTTGGTACGGCGCAGCAGCTGCGTTCGGTTCAGGATTACGCGCGCAACCGTATCGTCCGCAGGCCGCAAGATTTCCCTGTCATACGTGAACAGCGCGGCAATCGCCTCATGCGCCTCAAAAAACCGGAATGCTTCGGCATCTTTATATAATATGGGCTCGCCGGCATAATTACAGCTTGTCACAATGACCGGAAACGGCACATCCAGAGCAGCGTAAAAGCCCATGGAAGGCAGGAAAACACCCACCTGGTCCGAAACATCCGTAACATTGGCAGCAATGTGTGCAGCGCTGTTACAATTCTGCAGCAGCACGATCGGACGGGCTTCCGATTCCAGCAGCTTTTTTTCCTCCGGTGAAACGCGGCAAAAGCTTTCAGCGTCTTCGGCGCGCTTTACCATTACTGCAAAGGGTTTGGACATACGCTTTTTTAAATCCCGCAAGCGGGTAACAGGTTCGCTGCGGTCCGCCCGGCACAACAGATTATACCCGCCCACCGCTTTCACCATGACGATCTGATTATTTTGCAAAAGTCTGGATGAAGTCTGCATTTCGTTTTCACTTTTGACTGCCAGTTTTGCAACCGGCGTTTGCTCATAGTTATGTCCTTTTAAAGACAAAACGGTTTCAACTTCTTGGGAATGAACTGTTTCGTTTGCATCATCACCGTTTTTTACAAACCATTGCAGCTGCGGCCCGCAGTAATAACAGGAAATCGTTTCCCCGTGGCCGCGGCGGTCTTTCATGTTGTTATACTCTGCTGCGCACCCGTCGCACAAGGCATAAACATCCATCGTCGTGTTGGCCCTGTCATAGGGCAGTCTGCGGATAATCGTATAACGCGGCCCGCATTGGGCGCAGGAAATATAGGAATACCCGTTTCTGCGGTTCTGCTTTTCATGCAGTTCGCGCAAACAGTCCTCGCAGATGCCGATGTCCGCAGCCACGCACCGCACTTCATTCGCTTCCGTGCTTGCCACAGAAACAAATGCCGCAAAAGGCTGCAGCGCCATTTCCTTACAGGTTATTTCCTCCACACAGACGGGTCTCGATGCCTGTTTCAGACTGCCACATAATTTTTCAATGTTTTTCGTCATGCCTGTCGCAATAATTTCTACATGGGTCCCCGCATTTTTTACAAAACCGGTAAGCTTGAACTTTTTCGCCAAACGACAAACAAGGGGACGGAAACCGACCCCCTGCACTTTTCCGTATACAGTTATTGCGACAGTAATGTTTTTGTCCATAATAAATACTGTTTAAAATCCGGCCCGCTGTTTAATCCACGCCGCGGCTTCCGCATACCCTTCGCCGGTCTTGCCGCTGACCTTGAAGACAGGCGCTTTTTTATTCAGATGGCGGATGCCATGCATAAAGAACGTTTCATCAAAATCCACGTAAGGCAACAGGTCCACTTTATTCAGCAGAATGATATCCGCCTTCTCAAAGGCCAGCGGATATTTATAAGGCTTATCGCTGCCGTCTGTCACACTGACCTGCAGCAGTTTGATATCTTCCCCGATGGAAAATTCCGCCGGGCACACCAGGTTGCCCACGTTCTCTATAAACAGGATACCCGGTTCTTCAAACTGCATGGTATGGATAGCATTGTGTACCAGCGGCGCGTCCAGATGGCAGGCGCCAAAGGTGTTGATCTGGCTGGCCGCAATCTGCTGTTTGCGCAGCCGTTCCGTATCGATATCCGATTCGATATCCCCTTCGATTACATAGCCGCGGACACCCAAATGTTTCAGCAAATTTTCCAGCGTCGTAGTCTTGCCAGCGCCGGGCGCGCCCATCAGATTTACGGCAAACACATGCCGTTTCGCCAGGTATTCGTGAACATGCTCCGCAATATGATTGTTCCGTGCATGGATGTCAACCATCACATCCGCTTTCATCATATGCATCGGTTTTAATTCCTCCGCTTTAAACTAACTTTTAAAACCTTAAGAAGAACTGGCATTCGCCGAAGGAAATTCATCCTCCACTTCCAGTTCCACACTTTTGACGTAAAATTCTTTGCCGATTTCCGTCGGTTCCCCATCCCCACCGCAAAAGGGACATTGAAAGGAAAACCGTTTCCGCTCAAAATATTTCCCACAGGATTCGCAGCGCAATTGCGGTTTTATGCCTTCAATGTGTAATTTTGCGCCTTCACAGGGCGTACCTTCCGCCACCACGTCGAAATACATCTGGATGGAATCGCCGATAAAACCGGAATCCTCTCCTACCACCAGATCGATGCGGCGCACTTTGCCGCGCTTTTGCCGGGCGGTTTCCGATGTAATTTCCACGATCCGCACCGTAACGGGGTACTCATGCATTCGCTTTGCTCTCCGCAGCGGCTTTCGCAGCCGCCGCTTTTTTTGCCTGGGCGGCGGCAATGGCAGCCTTCTGCGCTTCCGTCAAAACCACCTGGGGCTTCGGCGGAGGCGGCGGACCCTGCAGCACTTCTTCCGTTTTTTTCGTATCCGGCGCCGTATATTCCGTATCCATGGACAGGCACTTCTTCGGACAGTTGGTCACGCACTCCCTGCACTGCACGCAGGCAAAACGGTTGATCTTCCAGGTGCGGGCGTTACGGTCTACCGTAATGGCGTCGGACGGGCAGTTCCGCATGCACATGCCGCAGAAGATACAGTTATTGATATCGTTAAGAACCTTGCCCCGGTCCGCTTCGTACACTTTCGTGGGTGTAAAGGGATACTCACTGGTAGCCGGGGGCTTAAACAGATTTCCAATCATCTCCCGGGCAAAAGCCAGATAGCTCATCGCCAGACCTCCTCATATGTTATGGATTCGCGTCAGCTTTCACCGCGCGTTTTACGATTTATTATATTCAGCAAAGCAAATTTGCCTGCCCTTATCTTTCACAGCAGCTGATGCAGGGATCAATGGTCAGAATAATGTTGGGAACATCTGCCAGATCGCAGCCCTGCAGCATTTTTACGAGCACTGGGATATTTACGTTCGTTGGTGTACGCAACCTGAAACGTTCCAGATTTTTCGTCTTGTTACCTTTGACATAATACAAGGCTTCACCCCGGGGCTGTTCTACTCTTGTAAAATGTTCCGCCGCCGGCGGGAATCCTTTGACCGGTACAGCGATATCACCGGCAGGCATGTTTTCTACACAGCCTTTGATGATATCAATAGACTGGAGCAGTTCACGCAGACGAACCTTGCAACGGGCAAAGCAATCGCCTTCTGTTTCCGTTATCGGCCGGAATCCCAAATCCTTATATGCGCCGCCTTCATCACCGCAGCGGTAATCCAACGGAAGACCGCTGGCACGTGCGGTTGGCCCGACACAGCCCAGAGCAATCGCATCTTCCAGCGTAACAACGCCTACCCGCCGCAGACGGGCATGAATCGTTTCGTCTCCCAAAATAATATAAATCATGGCGTCAATTTCTTTTTTCAGTTTGTCCAGACGCGCAACGATTTCTTTCAACTCGCTGTCAGCAATATCCCGACGAACGCCGCCTACCTTACAGGCAGAAAAGATGACGCGGCCGCCTGTGGTACTTTCAAAAATATCCAGAATGATCTCCCGCAGCCGCCAGGCATGCATAAAAAGACTTTCAAAACCCATACCATCCGCGCCCAGACCAACCCATAAGAGATGGCTGTGCAGTCGTGACAATTCATGCCAGATGGTACGGAGATATTCGGCACGTTTCGGCACTTCAATTCCCATCAGCCCTTCCACTGCCTTGCTGTAGCCCCAGCCATGCCCGAAAGAACAGATACCGCAAACACGCTCCGCCACATACACATATTCCTGGAAGCCGCGTTTTTCAACCAGCTTTTCCAGACCGCGATGCACATAGCCGATGGAAGTACTGGCCCTGACAACCTTTTCATCCTGCAGTTCCAGATCCAGATGGATTGGCTCCGGCAATACCGGATGCTGGGGGCCGAACGGAATTACTGTACTTTTGCCCATATCACTTATCTCCTTCCTGCGGTTTTACTGCCGGTACGACAGGTTTCGGCACAACTGCCGGTTTGACAGAAGCATCAATACCCAGACCGCTGCGCAGGTTAACTTTCACTGCAGCGGCAGGTTGTTTGGCATTAGCCAGTTCATGCCACGGCGTTTTCCTGGCCAACTGGAAAAAATGCCCGCCATAATCGACTTCCGGCGCAATGAATTCCACATTAATACCGAACAAATCGTGTATCTCGTTTTCCCAGACAAATGCGTACCAGTATTGGCTGGTCACGCTCATGACAGACCCGCTTACCGGGACGATTGTACGAAGATTATATAAAAAATAATTTTTGTCAAAGCTGTAGGTCAGTTCATAGCCTTCCGGAATCCTTGTACATAAAATCTGTACGAGCCGGCAACCGTCTTTTTTAAAGCGTGCTGTCCTTTTCAGAATATCCGAAGCTTCTACCTGAATTATCTGCTGCTGCATCCGGAACCCTCCTGCCTTTCATTCATAACCGCCTGAGGCGCAAGTTCAATTTCCTCTTCCTTTTTCCCGGCGCTTACTGAAACTGCCAGCGCCTTCTGCTTTTCCTCCAGTACTGTCAGGCCTTTCACCACACCGTCAATAATTGCTTCCGGACGGGCGGCGCAGCCCGGCACATACACATCTACCGGAATTGCTTTATCCATTCCGCCCAGCATATTGTAACAGTCGTGGAACACACCGCCTGTGCAAGCACAAGCGCCCACCGCAATGACTACTTTCGGTTCCGGCATCTGTTCATAAATCTGCTTCACGACCGGAAGATTCTGGGTATTGACACCGCCTGTTACCAGAAAGATATCTGCATGCTTGGGGTTTCCCGTATTCACAATGCCAAACCGTTCTACATCGTACAGCGGGGTCAAGCAGGCCAGCACTTCAATATCACAGCCGTTGCAGCTGGATCCGTCATAATGAATCAGCCAGGGTGACTTTTTTAGATAAGACATATAAGCTGCATCCTTTCATTCCATACCATTATTTTATCATACTTTCTGTTTCCGGAAAAAGCCGTCAGCGGATATTCATCAGGAAAACCACATTGACAAAACCGGCGACCAGCGTAACCAGCCAGGTCGAGGCCAGCATGTGTTCCCACTTGACACGGGAACAGCAATTATCTGTCAGGATATCACCGAAGAAAACAACGCCGCACATA
>JAFTZZ010000192.1 GCA_017460905.1 Acidaminococcaceae bacterium
AGGAACCGGACACCCACTCGATCAGCCCGTCCTATTACACCAGCGCCCGCTTGGTATTCAGGTTCATCATGTTGAGGGACCAGTTCTCAATGGTGGAATAACGCAGCCGCGCCCCTTCCTACACGTACAGCTCCACGCAGCCCGCATGCAGATTGGTCACGTTGTAACGGGGCGCGCTGCAGCCTTCGATAAAATGCAGGCTGGAATTTTTCTCGCAGATGATCAGCGTATGCTCAAACTGCCCCGCGCCTGCCGCGTTCAGCCGAAAATAGGATTGCAGCGGGATGTCCACATGCACGCCCTCCGGCACATAGACGAAGGAACCGCCGGACCACACCGCCCCATGCAGCGCCGTAAACTTATGGTCCTTGGGCGGGACCAGCTTCATGAAATATTCCTTCACAATGTCTTCGTATTCGCGCACCGCCGTCTCAAAGTCCGTATAGATGACGCCCTGGTCGCTCAACTCTTTCTGCACCCGGTGGTACACTACCTCCGAATCGTACTGGGCGCCCACGCCCGCCAGGGAAGTCTGCTCCGCCTTGGGAATGCCCAGCCGGTCAAAGGTGTCCTTGATTTCCTCCGGAACCTCCTGCCAGCTTTCCGCCATTTTCCCGTCCGGACGCACATAGGTGACGATTTCATCCATATTCAGTTCGGAAATGTCCGGTCCCCAGACCGGCAGCGGAATCTGATAATACTGCTCCAGCGATTTAAGGCGGAACTCCAGCATCCACGCCGGATCCTGTTTCTGCCGGGAAATATCCCGGATAATCTCCTCAGTCAGTCCCCGCTCCGTTTTATACACCGAACGGTCCTCGTTGCGGATATCATACAGGGTGCGCTCGATATCCTCTACAAACGTCTTTTTCTGTTCCATACTGTCAGCCTCGTGTTATGCGTTTCCTGCAAGCTGTCCAAAGCCGTTCCGGTTGATCTGCTCTACCAGCTCCGGCCCGCCTTCTTCTACGATCCGTCCCTGCATCAGCACATGCACCCGGTCCACCTTCAGCTTTTCCAGGATACGCGTATTATGTGTAATGATCAGGCAGGCATTGCTTTCATTGTGGAATCTGCTGACGCCGCCGGATACAATCTGTACCGCGTCCACATCCAGCCCGGAATCGGTCTCGTCCAAAAGCGCCAGCTTCGGATTCAGCATCAGCAGCTGCAGGATCTCATTCCGTTTCTTTTCCCCGCCGGAAAAACCGACGTTTACATACCGCTCGCTGTAGGACGGGTCGATCTGCAATGCTTCCATGGTCGCTTTCAGCTCCTTGCGGAAGGCAAAGATCCGCTGGAACTTTCCCGTTACCATCTGCCGGGCGGTACGCAGCATATTCTCTACGGTAATTCCCGGAATCTCCTCCGGCGTCTGGAAGGATAAAAAGATACCTTTCCGGGCACGTTCAAAGGATTTCAGCCCGGAAATATCCTCCCCTTCAAAAACGATGCTCCCTTCCGTCACTTCGTATCCGGGATGCCCCATGATCACATTCATCAGCGTGGATTTACCGGAACCGTTCGGTCCCAGGATTACGTGGACCTCGCCTTTATTCACCAGCAGATTAATTCCTTTTATGATTTCTTTTCCTTCTGCGCCTGCATGCAGATCTTTTATTTCCAACAGTTTTTCGGCCATAATGTTAACTCCTTTTTAATTCATATTATTTTTATATGAATTCTTATATATTGTATATCCGCAATGCAGTATTGTCAAGGCAGGCAGATAAAATTCATCTCCAATTTGTTTAAAGAAATATTGATTAAATGAGTTGTACGATGGCCGGGCATACAGACGAATTAATCAGTGGTTCCTTAACATTTTTAAAAATATTCTTGACTAACTCAACGCAAAGTGTTACCATTCTTTTGTAAGTTTGCAGAGTTTACTTGCGCGCACTGCTTTTGCAGGCTTACCAAATCAATTCGTACGAGACATCGGCGTCTGATTGTGAGCATTCACAATCAGGCGCTTTTTTTCGTATCCGGAAAGAAAGGTGTTGATCATTATGAAAAAAACGGTCAGCTGGCTGTACCAGCTTCTCCTTGCCACCGTCTTCCTCTGTCTGTATCCTGAACCTGCTTTCGCGGCAGATTCGCTGCCCCAGCGCTTTTCGTCCGTGGACACGATCTGGGTATTGCTGGGCGCCGCGCTGGTGTTTTTCATGCAACCCGGTTTTGCCATGTGCGAGACAGGCCTGACCCGCGCCAAGAATGCGGGCAACATCGTCATGAAAAATGTCATGGACTTTGCCCTGGGCACGCCGGCCTTTTGGATTATCGGCTTCGGTCTCATGTTCGGAACCGATATCAACGGCATCATCGGGACTCCTGACTTTTTTGTCACAAAATTCAACGTGGCGGAGGACGCCGGTTTTCCCAACATGGCCTTTTTAATCTTCCAGACAGTCTTCTGCGCCACGGCGGCAACCATCGTTTCCGGTTCCATGGCGGAACGGACGAAGTTCTCTTCATATTGTATTTACAGCATTGCCATCAGCCTGGTCATTTACCCGATTTCCGGTCACTGGATCTGGGGTGACGGCTGGCTGGCACAGATAGGCTTCCACGATTTTGCCGGTTCCACCGCCGTACACATGGTAGGCGGCGTATGCGCCTGTATCGGCGCCTGGCTGCTGGGTCCCCGTATCGGCAAATACAATGACGACGGCACCGTCAATGCGATTCCCGGCCACAGCCTCCCCCTGGCAACTCTGGGCGTATTTATCCTCTGGTTCGCCTGGTTCGGCTTTAACGGCTGCTCCACCGTCAGCATGACCGGCGACGAAGCAATCCTGTCTGCCGCGCATATTTTCGTAACCACTAACATGTCCGCTGCTATCGCCACCTGCACCGCCATGTTCCTGACCTGGATCCGGTACGGCAAGCCGGATGTGTCCATGACGTTGAACGGCGCGCTGGCAGGCCTGGTAGGTATTACGGCAGGCTGCGACCTGGTAACCGTACCCGGCGCCTTCCTGATCGGTCTCGTCTCCGGAATTGCCGTCGTGTATTCCATCGAATTCATCGACCAGAAGATTCAAATCGACGACCCGGTCGGCGCAATTTCCGTGCACGGCGTCTGCGGCGCACTGGGCACGGTCCTGACAGGGTTGCTGGCCGAACAGGACGGCTGGCTGTACAGCGGCGATCCGCACTTCTTCTATGTACAGGTCACGGGCGTCGTATCTGTCATCATTTATGTGGCAATTGCAGCAGGTATCGTCTTTAAAACGATCAAATCCACCATCGGGCTGCGGGTTACCGCCAAAGAAGAAATTGCCGGCCTTGATTTTGAGGAACACGGGCTGACATCCGCCTATGCGGACTTCATGCCGGCGCCGGAGCATGCATTCCCGGTCGAAGCTATCAGCGCCGACACAGCAAAATCACAACAAAGCGTTCCCGCCACTGCCCCGGCTGCGCGTCCTGCATCGCCTGACGGACACGTGTACTCTCTGGTGACCATCATCACCTCCAAGGAACGGTTCCAACTGCTGAAAAACGCGCTGGAAACTATCGGCATCACCGGCATGACCGTTACCGAGGTCCACGGGTACGGCATACAGAAAGGCCACACCGAGCTGTACCGCGGCGCCTCCGTCGCCTCCCGCCTGCTGCCGAAGATCCGCCTGGACATCGTCGTTTCCGCGATTCCGCCCCGCACCATCATCGAAATTGCCAAAAAAGTGCTGTATACCGGCAAATACGGTGACGGCAAGATTTTCGTCTCCACCATTGACAATGTCGTAAAGATCCGTACCGGGGAAGAAGGCTTTGACGCATTGCAGGATTATCCCATGTAAACGTAAAATTCTGACCTAATTGATTTCAGATAAAACCATATATGTATGAGAAAGTATCAAAATTGCAACGGAAAGAAGCGGTGAGAATGGATGAAGTAAAAGAAGAATGCGGTGTTTTCGGTATTTTTGACCCGGACGGCAGCAACGTCGCCCCCACAATTTATTACGGACTGATGGCCCTGCAGCACCGGGGACAGGAAGCCTGCGGCATCGCCATCTCCGACACCCGCGGTCCCGTCGGGAACTGCATCTGCCACAAAGATGCCGGACTGGTCAGCGAAGTGTTCCACGAAAAGAATCTGAAAGAGATTACCGGGAATCTGGGTATCGGGCACGTACGCTACTCAACCACCGGCGGTTCCCGCCCGGAAAACGCCCAGCCTCTTGTTATTTCCTATATAAAAGGGACGCTGGCGCTGGCACACAACGGCAACCTTGTCAACACCGGCGACCTCAAGTGGGAACTGATTCAGAACGGAGCCGTCTTCCACACCACCACCGATTCGGAAGTCATCGCCTTCTATCTGGCAAGGGAACGGGTACACACCCGGACGGTGCAGGAAGCCGTGGCGGCAACCGCACGCAAATTATCCGGCGCCTATGCGCTGGTGATCATGAGCCCCCAGAAGCTCATCGGCATGCGGGATCCCTACGGACTGAAACCGCTGTGCCTGGGCAGGCGGGGCAGCGCGTACATCCTTGCTTCCGAAAGCTGTGCGCTGGACAGCGTGGGCGCAGAATTTGTCCGGGACATCGAACCGGGTGAAATGGTAACTGTCTCCGCAGCGGGAATCGAATCCGCCTTTCCGCTGCCCAAAAAGCGGTGCGCCCACTGCATTTTCGAGTATATCTACTTCGCCCGGCTGGACAGCCGGCTGGACGAGATCAGCGTATACGATGCGCGCATTGCGGCCGGGAAAGCCTTGGCCCTGTCCCATCCCGCAGAGGCAGATCTGGTCACCGGCGTGCCGGAATCCGGTCTGCCGGCAGCCAAAGGCTTTGCGGAACAGTCCGGCATTCCGTTCGGCATGGCATTTTATAAAAACTCCTATATCGGCCGCACCTTTATCAAGCCTTCCCAGGAAGAACGGGAGGTCAGCGTGCATATGAAGTTAAGCGTTCTGAAGGCAGCGGTAACGGGCAAGCGCATCGTGCTGGTGGACGACTCCATCGTCCGGGGCACAACTATGAAAAACCTGGTGCGGATGCTGAAAGAAGCGGGCGCCAGTGCAGTACACGTGCGTATCAGCTCCCCGCCGTTCCGTCACCCCTGCTACTTCGGCACCGACGTTCCTTCCGGCAGCGAACTCATCGCCAACCAATATTCGCTGGAAGAAATCTGCCGCATGCTGGACGCGGACTCGTTAGGCTACCTGCCGCTGGAAGCCCTGTCGGAAATGGTACAGGGCCTGCCTATCTGCACGGGCTGCTTCGATCACAACTACCCCATGGAAATCCCCAAACCGAAAAAACTGCCCTTCTGGTGCGGGGAATGAGGAACTGCGCAATAAACAGTGATGTTCTTACAGCTGCATAACAATGAAACAGCCGGTACATCAGGATCAGCAGTTTATATGATAAAACCGGAATCTGCCTTTCACAGCAGGTTCCGGTTTTAGTCATTCCAGTGTTCAGATTTTATGAATTCGCTTTTTACCGCCCTGCCTCCATCTCCAACAGATACTGTTTCCTTTCAATCCCTCCGGCATATCCGACCAACTTTCCATCTTTCCCAACGACCCGGTGACAGGGGATTACGATAATAACAGGATTGCGGTTGTTTGCCATCCCCACAGCTCTTGTGGCCTTAGGGTTGCCAATCGCAGCAGCAACCTCTTGGTAACTCCGCGTTTCACCGTACGGAATGTCACGCAGGGCTTTCCATACGCGCTGCTGAAATTCCGTTCCCAATAAAGAGAGCGGCAGGTCAAACACGTTACGTTTTCCGGCAAAGTATTCCGAAATCTGGGCTGCGGCTTCCGGCAGATAACGGCCCTGAACCCTTCCATCCGGTTTTGTTTCACCGTCCGCAAATTGCAGCGATGTGATACCGTACCGGTTTTCCTCGATTCGTATTATGCCCAGCGGCGTCTCAACAAAGCAGTGCGGGTGCTCCGCAATTCGCTGCGCAATGTACCCTGACGGAGAAACGCCGGCCTGCTTTTTGAAAAAGGTCGTAAAGGCTGCTGAGCTTTCCATTCCCACCGCAAAAGCAACGTCTGTGATCCGCATTCCGGCTTCCAGCAGTTCTTTTGCGCGGCTGAACCGAACCTGTGTGATATATTGCTCTGGGGATAACCCGTATGCTAACTCAAAAACCTCTGTCAGATGCCGCCGCGTGATGCCTAATGCATTCAGTTTTTCCTGAAGCTCCGCGCGTTCGGCAAAACTGCGGTCAATGATTGCCTTCGCCTGAGCTGCTTTCCGTTTTCCAGAATGATTCATACAATATCACCTTCCCTGCTTACCAGTATAGCAGAGTCTGCGTCAAAATACTTTCCCATTTGTAGGATTCAATCACAGTTTTATACCGGAAATATTGCTGCACGTTTGGTTCTTTTCCCTCAATGCATAACCATACTGTAAGCGCAGAATACCAGCGACAGTGCCATAACCGCATTTAACGGACGGCGGTACTGCGAAAAGAACTTCTTCAGCGCCACGCCCGAAAAAAGCCATACCAGATTGGCAATCGGGCCGGTAAACGGCAATAATACTCCCACGGCAAGCAGGGACAGGAAATCCTGTTTATACGGAAGCACGTAAGCGCTTAAAGCCGTCAGGCAGTAAATCATGATTTTCACATTGGTAAGCTGTACAAAAAGTCCCGTAAAGAAATTACAGCGCTCCCGCGCCTCCACTTCGGAAGGATCCCCGCTTTGCCAGATGTGCCAGGCAAGCCACAAAATATAGGCAGCCCCTACATATGAAAGATATCTGACATACGTGCCCATGGCGGCTCCTGCAAAATAGGTAACAAATACCGCGCACAGGGATACGATGGCAAAGCCGACAAAGAGCCCGCGCCACTGTATCAGCGCCTGCTTTTTTCCGAAATTCAGCGCAGACGCCAGTGAACACAAATTAGCCGGCCCCGGCGTGATACTTCCTACCAGACAGTAAAAAAGAAACGCCGGAATCAGTTCGACAGGCATATGGTTCCCCCTCTTATATGCATAATTTAAAACAATGTAGTTTCAGTTGTGCAGCAGGTCTGTGAGCCTGCTCTTTTTTAATGACCGGAAACAGCAAGCATTTCCAGCAGACGTTTAAACGTATCCTGTCCGTCCAGGCAGGTGTCGGTCAGCCAGCCTTTTTCCCGGTTCCAGTTCGCCAGCCCTTTGTAATAGAAACTTTTCTTGGCATCTTCAATAAGAAAAGGAACTACGTTATGCCGCAGGCATTCCTTTAATATGATCAGGCGTCCCACCCTGCCGTTGCCGTCCTGAAAAGGATGAATCTGTTCAAACTCCGCATGGAACGCGATGATATCGTTAACCTTTACCTGCGGTTTTTCATTATACCGCCCAAGCAGCTGCCGCATTTTTTCCGCAACATCGCCCGGAGCTGCCGTTTTCCTTCCGCCCACCATGTTGGGGCGTTTCTTGTATTCCCCGACGGCAAACCAGGACAACATTGCGTCTTTCGTATCGTGCTTCAAAATATAATGAAACTGCTTTATGATTTCTTCTGTCAGAGTTTCTTCCGCCACGTCTATCACATAATCAACCGCACGGAAATGGTGCACCGTTTCCAGAATATCGTCCACAGGCACGCCATCTCCTGCGTCAATGGTATTCGTCTCGAAGATCATCCTCGTCTGTTCTTCCGATAAACGGCTTCCTTCCATATGATTGGAATTGTAGGCCATCCGTACCTGCAGTTCATGGTAAAGCCCGCCCGACAGCCTTGCTTCTTTTTCCTCCCGCAGCCGCTGAAGAACCGGGTTGACAGACACTACCCTGTATAAGTCGGCAGCATCACAAACCAGAAAGTCCGCAAGACGCTGCAATGTCCGCCGGGAAAGCATCTCCCCTTTGGCCATTCTGGCAACCGTACGTGACGAAAGTCCCGGATCTTTGGTCAGGTCTGACTTTTTCAAGCCCTTTTCTTTCAGCTTTCTTGCAAGTCCTTCGTAGGAAATCATTACGCCGCGCCCTTTCCTTTTCTTTACTTATTTTATCCTATTTTGTTTTATAAGTAAAGATTTTTCCGGTTAACCCGCTCCGCCTTTACCTTCTGTAATGGAAATTTTGCCGCGGATCATTCCCATCCAGCAGCTGTAATCAACTGTACCTGCCTGTACTGGCGTAAATTCGATAACATTTTTGCCGGGCTGGAACGCATATTCAAACCCATATTCCCTGATTACCATACGGTTGTTACAGCCGTTGATACTGCCATTTGGCGCATCAATAATCCAGCGTACCGGAGTTCCTGCCTGTACGGTAATATCCGGATAGCTGCCGGGCTTCAGCATACTGTTGACAACCTGAACGCCATCCACAATTTCCACACTGTTTTCCGCCGCTGCGGCAACCGTTTCCGTATTTCCCTGAAAATTCCAGGTCAGGCAGGCTGCGGCAATAATCAAAAAGGAAGCGGCGTAGGAAACATATCTCATCATCTTATTCTGTACCTCCATATTTAAAAGCAATCCGGCAAAACAGCCTGCCACAAGCAGCCGGAACAAACGCTCCTGGGACAGCAGGCCGCTGAGAGAACCGCCCTGGGAAAGCATAGACAAGCCCAAAACGACAATCAGTATGGCGCCAGCCCGCAGCATCTTTTCTGTAAACCGTTTTCCCAGCGCGGATACAGCAGAGCCCAGCCCCAGCATAAGAGGCACGGTCCCCAGGGCAAAAAAGAACATGGCCAGGGCGCCGGTCAGCGGGTTTCCCGAAGCCAATGCCACAAGCCACATGGTTTGCAGCGGTCCGCAGGGCATGAAGCCGTTCAACACACCAACGGCAAACGGATAGCCTGCCTTGCTTTTATCCGGTCTGAATTTTCCTGTAATAAAGCCCGGCAACCGAAAGCTGAACCGTCGCAGCCAGGGAAACAGCCCCAGCATGTTGATTCCCGCAATCACCATGACCAGACCGGCCACAATTTTCAATACGCCCTGCAGATAGGCGGAAATCCCGACACCGGAACCGCCGCCGGCCAGCATGCCAATCAACCCAAGGACCAAACCTGCCGCAGTATAAGAGCAGATACGGCCGAGGTTATATGCGGCCGCAGGGAAAAAATGCGACACTCCATTTCCTGCCGTACCGCGTTTTTCCGATTGCAAAAGGCTCTGTGAGAGGTTGATGCCGCCGC
>JAFTZZ010000193.1 GCA_017460905.1 Acidaminococcaceae bacterium
TAACTTACGCCCGGCTTCTGCGTCAAGTTTTTTTAGCCACAGATTGCGGGGCTTAGGTAGGTGTACTGTTTTGCCTAAAACAAACGTTAAAACAATACTATTTCTTATTCATTTTGGCTTGACATAACACCGCTGGACTTGTCGAATCATCCTCTGTACAGATTATAGCATAAATGGTCATGTGATAAAAATTTTGTCATGAATTAAAAATGCTGTCATGCAATCGCTGTGCCGGAACCGGTCAGTTTGAAAACCTGGAACGGCATAGTATCTGGTGTTTCCGGTTCCGGTGTTTCCTCAACCCGGCAGATTTCGTTGAAGACCATCATCCGTTTTGTTTCCGGATTATAGGCAGGCCAGGCGGGGAGTCCCTCTGCTTCCGGACGCCCGTTTTTAATAAACTGCAGAAAAGCGCCATGCATCTTTTTTGCCAGAATTTCATGCTCCGGTGAAGAATCGAGTCCGGGAAGATTGGAATCTTTTCCCATCAGGAACTGGGTTTCTGCAGTATGACAGGCTTTGTAAGGCTGCCGGTCCCAGTCCATCCGGTAGAGATATACGGACTGTCCGGCTGCAGAGCAGGCTTCTGCCATGCGCACATCGGGCGCCCGGTAAATATATTCGGTCAGAAGATGGACGAAAGAATTCTGGTAAAATTCGTCTTGGGGCAGCCGGCCGATATCTTTCATCACTAATTGCGCATTAGCTCCAAACAGGCGGAAGGCGTGTGCTTCCGTCAGCTCATGGAACCGGTAAATATGCCAGTACAGATTCATTTCATCCCGGTTTGTCCCCATCAGGAGATCAATATCCCGGCTGATACCGCTGCCAATCAATGCCAACGCATTATCGGAAGGAAAGCTGATGCCGTCAAAAACTGGGCCTACCGTATGAAGGTTCAGACCGGAAAAAAGATTCAGCTGGGCTTCCAGGATTTTTTTCCAGGGCCAGTCGAGTATTTGCGCAGCCGTTTCTTTTGTCAGCCCGGCGTCTTTCATGAACCGCCGGGTGATGATCCGCGCTGTTTCCGCATCCCGGATGCACTGGGTTGCCCCGCTGCACAAAACAGCCCGCCGGAACAGGCCTTTTGCTTTTGGCATAAGGGTAAGTGTCGCACACACTTTGGCGCCGGCGCTCTGGCCCATGATCATAATGTTATCAGGATCGCCGCCAAAAGCCGAGATATTACGTTTTGTCCAGGACAGCGCTTCGATAATATCCAGAAGACCGTTGTTTCCGCTTTGTCGGTAAGCGTTTCCCAGATATTCGCTGAAATCAAGAAAACCCAGCGCGCCAACCCGGTAATTGGCGGCCACGACAACAAGCCCTTCCTTTGCGAAAGCGACCGGGTCCATACCCATGTTGGCAGAACCTTTCTGGAAAGCGCCTCCGTGAACCCAAAACAGTACGGGCAGCTTTGGCTGGACGGCCTGTGATGAAGGTGCTGCGGAAAAATGCCCGGAACCGTCTGATTCTGCCAGCGGTTCCGCCTTTCCGGAAGCTGTAGTAACTGGAGCGGTTACATTCAGATACAGGCAGTCTTCGTCAATGGTTTCGCCTTCCTGAAAATAGGTGAGTCCCGGAACCAGCACCTGGGGCGCCGCATGTCCGTATGTTTTGCAGCAGCGCACGCCCGTCCAGGGAGCGGCAGGTACGGTTGGCCGAAAACGGTTTCTGCCGACTGGCGGGGCAGCGTAGGGAATCCCGCGAAACTGCATAAGCCCGTCCAGCTCCAGGCCTTCCATTGAGCCGCAGGGTGCGGTGATAGTCATGATAACATCCTCATTTCACAGTATTTTACTGTTTTATTTTAAAAATTATATCACAAATTGATTTGTTGTTGTATTTATGTGCGAGGCTGATTTTGATTTAAATAGTCTGAATTATACAGATAAATTGTAAGAAAATATGGTATTTATTAAACGGATTCGTGTATAATATAATTGATTTGAAAAAAGGAATTTATTCTAAATACTAAACCGATGGGACAGGGAAGGGTGAAGCAGGATATGTCCAATGTGTTAACTCATTATCGGTATTTGCACAGCATACCGGAGCCGGGTTTTCAGGAATTTAAAACAGCAGATTATCTGGCCGGGAAATTAGAAGAGGCTGGCTACAAGGTTACGCGAAATCTGGCGGGCAGCACCGGTCTTGCAGGAGAATATGACAGCGGTATTCCGGGTCCGGTAGTTGCAATCCGTGCGGATATGGATGCGCTGACCCATGTTATCGACGGGCAGAAAACGGCCCGGCACAGCTGCGGGCACGATGCGCATTCGTCTATGCTGCTGGCAGTTGCAGAAAAAGTTATGGCAGAGGGGAAGATAAAAAAAGGAAAGTTTAAAGCACTTTTCCAGCCCGCTGAGGAATTAGGAGCCGGTGCTCTGAAGATTTTAGAAAGTGATATTGTGGATGATGTGGACTATATAATCGGCATGCATATCCGCCCCATTCAGGAATGTCCGCCAGGCAGCGCTATCTGTGAGCTGCGTTATGCAGCCGGATGTCATTTCAGCGCACTTATACGGGGACGCCAGGCGCACGGATCAAAACCGCATCTTGGCATCAACCCGATTGATGCGGCGACCTGTGCCATTGCGGCAGTTAATGCAATCCATCTGGACCCGCGGCTTTCGTACAGCATCAAGTGTACCCGGTTTCATGCAGATTCCGGCGTCTTTAATTCTGTTCCGGAATATGCTGAAATCACGTTTGATATGCGCGCGCAGGATAACCCTTCTATGAATGAGTTAAAAGAGCAGGCAATCCGGGCCATAGAAAACGGAGTGGCGGCTATTGGCGCAACAGTGGAAAAATTTGAATTTTATACGCATTTCCCTGCTGCGGAAGGATTTGATCGGGAACTGACAAAGATTATCAGGGAAAGCGCCGCAGCTGTTGTGGGCGAAGAAAATACGATTCCATTCTTCGATACATCCGGCGGGGAAGACTTCTTCTGTTACCCCGTGAAATTTCCGCATATTAAAGCCGGATTTATTGGTCTGGGAGTCGGGGCGGAGCCATGTCTGCACCATCAGGATATGCACTTCGATACAAAATATCTTGAAAATGGCGTGAGCATTCATGAAAAAGTACTTGAACGGCTTTTGGGATAAGCAAGAACAGGTTAAAATGTTAATAATATAGGCAGAAGGAGGGAACACAATGAAAAAGATTCTTCAATTAGCACTTTTGCTGGTTTGTGTTTTTGCTGGAACAGTTACGGCATTTGCCAATCCTAACGGGGGTGTTCCCCGGCCGTACACGTTTCCGGCCGGAATGACAGCTGCCGAAACACTGCAGTATTACCATCATAAGATTACAGACCGGGATACAGGGCTGGCTTATGATGTACTGACCGAAGATTATAAAAATTATTTTGGCGGCTATGAAAAATTTGCAAATGGTTACAGGACGACACTGTTCAGCCGCCCCAGCAATATCCACATTATTGCGGAAGCGGAGAATGCGGTTAAACTGGGATATGAACTCAGGGCTCAAGACTGGGAAAATGAATCGGAGATTGTGGTACAGACATTTGCCTGCACTGCCATGATGAAAGATGTGAACGGCTGCTGGCTGCTGGACAGCGGTTCGGGAAAACTTGTGAAACGAGAAGTACTGCATTTTCAGGATGCGGCCAAAGCTGTTTTGCAGGGCTACCACGAATGTATTACCCAGAAAGAGATGAAGGCTGCCTGGAACCTGCTGGGCGAAGACTACAAAAAGTCATTCGGCAGTTTTCCGAATTTCTGCAAAGGCTTTGAAACAACGGTGAGCAGTGTGATTACTGACGCGACGCCGGTTGCGGACGGACCGTGGATGACAGCGCTGGAATATACCCTTACCGCTAAAGATGTTACACCGGAAACAAATGTCGTTCAGACATTTAAAGGCATGGCGGAACTGGCAGTTGTACAGGGAAAAGGAATTGTTATCCAAAGCGCCAGCAACAAACTGGTCGACACCTATTTTCCGCCAAAGTGGTAAAGCAGAAAATGCAGTTTGAATTTTTTTGAAATGCAAAGGGGCTGTAACAAAATGAAGTTTTTACACTGAATTTTGCTCAGCCCTTTCCCATTGTGCAACAATGCGGGGTTATGGACTATCATTAAAAATAATCTGTAACCCCGCTATCTGTTTTTAGGCGCACTTTAATAAACCCTATGCCTTTTCGGGCGTTTCTATCATGCATTATTCTCAGCAAGCTTGTTCTTTATTAGTTTCTTGCAAAAAACGTTTTGTCAGCCGTTCGCCCTGTATACGGTTGTGCAGCTTTCGGATGTCAAACCCAAACGCCAGAAACAGCAGTTCTTTGTA
>JAFTZZ010000194.1 GCA_017460905.1 Acidaminococcaceae bacterium
ATACAGCCGCCAGGGAAATCGCCTTGCAGCAGTCCATGACAGAACCGCCGCCGACGGCAAGAATCAGGTCGATATTTTTTTCGCGGGCCAGTTTTGCGCCTTCCAGCACCTTGCTGTAGGTAGGGTTGGACATGATGCCGGAAAATTCCGTAACGGTCTTGCCCGCCGCGTTCAAAATTCCTGTGATCTCTTCATAAATTCCGTTGCGTTTGATGGAGCCGCCGCCGTAAGCCAGCATCACATTTCCGCCGTACTGTTTCAGTATGTCCGGCAGGTATTGACTGACACAGCCTTTACCGAAATACGCTTTCGTCGAATTTTCAAAAACAAAGTTTTCCATAATCCGCTTTTCCTTTCTTTGTCGCATTCTCTCACAGGTTTTGCCTGTCGTTCCGTTTCATTGCGCAAAACGTTTCTCCGTTTTGCTAAACCGTTCGCATTGCATTACGTAAACGCACAAAAAATTAAACGCGTTTCTTGTTTTTATTGTAAAAGCAAACCATAAAAAAGTACAATGCCAATTACGGAATGTGTTATAATTAAAACGCATAGTGAATTAGCATTGTACGTTGAAACGGTTTTGAGTTTTACGACAGACCCATAATGTACGCAACCTGTATTCGATACGGGTTTATGCTGCCTGTTAACGGCGGCGGAAGGGAGATTGACATGGTTGATATTACACAACTGCAGCATCTGGCCGCCTTCCACAAATACGGCACGCTTTCCCAGGCAGCCGAAGCGCTGCACATTTCCCAGCCTGCCTTAAGCCGTTCCATGCAGAAGCTGGAAGAAGAACTGCAGGTCTCCCTGTTTGACCGCCAGAAGAACAAGATCCGGCTGAACCATAACGGGCAGCTGGCAGTAGACCACGCCCGGCGCATACTGGAAAGCGTGCAGGATATGGCCGAACAGGTACAGGCTGCCGACCGCCGCAGCCGCACCATCTCCCTGGGGAGCTGCGTGCCCGCGCCCACCTGGACAGCCGTTCCCGCGTTGTCGAACCTGTATCCCGGCATGACCATTTCATCGGAGATCCAGGAAATGCCCAGACTGCTGGAAGGACTCCGCAGCGGGCTGTACCAGATCATCGTACTGCCCTGCGACCCGGGAGACAACGAACTGTACTGCCAGGTCTCGGACAGGGAAACGCTGTTCCTTACGCTGCCGCCCGGTCATCCTTTTGCAAAAAAAGCGGAAACCGGCATGTATCTGGAAGAACTGGACGGGGAAACCGTGCTGCTGTTTTCCACCATCGGCTTCTGGCATTCCATCCACGTGAAGCTGATGCCCCACTCCCGTTTCCTGATTCAGCATGACAGGGCCACCTTCAACGAACTGGTCAATACCACCATGCTGCCTTCTTTTATGACAAACAAGTCCATCCGTTATTTCGGCAAGAAAAACAACCGTGTGCTGGTTCCGCTGCTGAATCCGGAAACCAGTATCGATTTCCACTACATCTGCAAAAAATCAAAGTACCCGAAACTGAAAGCGTTCTTTGAGCAGCTGCCGGGAAAGGAATGAACCGACGGTTCTGCCGGCGGCAAAGAAACAGACGCAGCAAATTCCACGACTGTTGTAAAGAATTTATTTGAAAAGCAGTGCTGGGTATATGAAGAAATATGAATTTGTTGTGCATTCATCAGGTATATAATGCTTTTAATTTTCTGAAACAGCCGCGCACCAGCGGCCCTGCAACCAACAGTTGCCAGCTCATCGCTATGGGGAAATTCATCGCAAGCGCAGCCGTCCAGGCCGCAAAAAAGTTCTCCGTAATGTGGCGGACAAGCAGCGTTGCCACCGCGCTCGCCACCGGGCAGACACAGCAGACTGTTGCGAAGGAAATGACCAGTGGAACCGGAACCCGGTCATGCGTATAGTTGCGAATGACCCAGAATGCAATTTTGTGAGCCGTCGGAGCAATAATAAAGAATTCCAGCGTTAAAATCGCCGGCCCCATGATCATCGCTTCCCGCAACCACGAGCCTAATGTCAGCGCTTTCACAGTTCCCGCCGCCATAACTTGATTGTACGATATCATCATGGCAAACATGGCAGTACACATCATGACTGTAAAGATTAGTTCTTCCGTTTTTGTTTTCGGCATAATTGTCATCCTTTCGCAGACAGTATTGAAGTTGTTATTAAATATACAAAATAAAAATGAGCAGTCATCGCAACCGGTCTTACGTTACGATAACTGCTCATTGCTTTTTTATTGTAGCACAAATCAATGTAAAATGCCAGTAAATTCAATTTCAAATTTCAGCATATTATACTCAAGTACCAACTTTTCTTATGGAACCCTTCCTTATCAACCGCGCCTCAGTCGATGCTCACAATCCGGTAATTCCGCTTGCCCGCCCCGGCTTCTTCGGCATATTGCGTCACGCGGGTCTGGTGCTTCTGTTCCCAGGCCTCCCGAAGCTTTTCCGTTTTGGCTGTGCCAAAAGCAAAGTCAATGGCCGCCTGGTCAACTGCAACAGGATCCAGGGAGGCAACGATGCCGATATCCGGAATAGCCGCCGCGCCCTCGCAGGAATCCTTCTGGTCCATTCCGGCCAGCACATTGATAAATACCCACCGGTCCTTTTTGGCATCCTGCGCCGCTTTGGCCGCTTCGCCTACCGATTGCAGGAAGCTTTCCATATCCGGCTCATAAAAACGCCCCAGTTCCCTGCCGCCGCTGTGGATATTCGCCTTGCCGGACGTGGTAGCCAGACAGATGGACAGGTTTTTCAGCGTTCCTCCGTAATCGCGCAGATGATGCACTTTAAACCGGACGATGGAGATGACGGAATCATAATTGGCAAAGTGGGAGCCGGTCCGGTGGAATTTCAGGTGTTTCCCGCCCTGCACCGGAAGATCCATCTCTCCGTCCGCATCCAAGATATCAATCGGCCCGATGTCTTTTGTAAAACCGTTGTCTATGGCCGTCTTGATATGCCCCTCCGTATTGTGGCGCGGCGCGCTGAAACCGTTGGAATCGATGAACGTGCCATTGACCTTATCCCGCAGCGGTTTCAGCATAGCCAGGTCCAGATGCGGGCCGCCCGGCGTCTCAAAGCTGATCTTGATGCCGACCTTGCCCTCCGGCTGGCGCCCCAGTGCTTCATAAATCCGGATCAGCCCGGCCGCGCTGGTATCCTTGGTAAACAAAACCAGCGGCGCCTTGGCGTCCTGGGTGCTGTGGATCAGCCGTTTGTCCGTCACAGCCTTTACCGTTGTCTGCGTTTTGGCAGGCGCCGACGCTTCGCTTTTTGGTTTTTGCGCAGGCTGCGCCCCGCAGGCGGAAAGCAGCAGGCACATGATACTGCATAATATAATTCCGGTCAGCTTTTTCATCGCGTTACTTCATTACCCCGTTATCCTTCAGCCAGCCGTCAATACCGCCGGTTGAATTCGCCAGCAGGCCGTCCTTAACCTGTGCCTTGGGCAGTGTTTTCTGCAGATCCGCAACGCTGGAGCCGATATCGCTGCCGCCGCTGGTAGCAAAGGGAAGGATAGTTTTGCCGGACAGATCCTGCGCTTCCACAAAGGTTTTGACCGCCATCGGCTCAATGTACCACCAGATCGGATAGCCCAGCAGGATCACATCGTACTGCTTCAGGTCAGGCATCGGACCGGCCAGTTTGGGACGGACATTGTCCGCTTTTTCCTTTTTGCCTAACTCCCCCGTCTGCTGAATATCCTTCGGGTACGGTGTTTCCGTTTTGATTTCAAAAATGTCGCCGCCGGTCTTTTCCTGGATCAGCTTCGCTACATTGCGGGTCGTGCCGCCCCAGGAAAAATACGCCACCAGCACCTTTTTACCGCCGGCAGCCGGAGCCGGAGCGGCCTCTGCCTGTTTCGTCGCCACCGGTTCGGCCTTTTTTGTCTCCGCTTTTTTCTCACCGCCGCCGCAGCCCACTGCTGCCAGCAACATGAATATCGCCGTTAACACACAAATAATCCTCTTCATGAAAACATCCTCCTTTTTAACCGCCCTGTTCCTCAGGCATTGCTTTAAATGAACACTGTATTTGCAAACGCAAATTTACAAATATTAATTCATCTTCAATAACAGAGTAACACTTATAGTCAACTCTAAGTCAAGAGGCTTATTAAAAACATTTAGATATTTCAAACGAAAATAATACACCCGGTTAGCTGACTAACCGGGAATTTTTCATAAAGCCAGTCGCTATACGGTTTTTGAGCCTGCTATCTGTTCGGGTTCTTCGGAAACCAGCCCTTCTCCACACGCTTTTCCTGCTGGAACAGTTCCAGGATACTCCAGAAACAGGTAGTCGCCACAACGGCATAGATACTGCTGATCATATCCGAGTCCG
>JAFTZZ010000195.1 GCA_017460905.1 Acidaminococcaceae bacterium
AGTACCTCCTCAATTTTTTCTACAGCATTCTTGTCCAGGAATACTTTATTGTTATGTAACAGATCGAAGCAGTTCAGGCCACCGTTGTTGATAACGGTAACTTTCTGCATGTTGCGTGCAGAAAGTTCGACATTTTCATTTTCACCATCGGTGATGATCAAGGTCTTGTTTTCTGCAGCTTCAAACGCATCCAGCATTTCTACGGTACGTTTGGTCTTGTGATCGTCAAAAGCAATGTTGTCGATGATAACCAGCTGGCCGGCTGCCACTTTTGCGGATAATGCGCAACGCAGTGCCAGACGGCGTGCTTTCCGGGTCATGGATTTCGCATAGCTGCGGGGCTGCGGTCCAAAGGTAGTGCCGCCGCCTACCCACAACGGGGAACGGGTGGAACCTACACGAGCGTGGCCGGTTCCTTTCTGTTTCCAGGGTTTTCTGCCGCCGCCGCGAACCATGCCGCGGGTCTTCGTAGCGGAAGTGCCCTGACGCTGGTTGGCCTGCTGCATAACTACAGCCTGATGAACAACAGGTTCATTAAATTCAACGCCAAATACTTCTTCATTCAATTCGATTTCTTCGCCGGTAGTTTTGCCGGCCATGTTATATACAGATAACTTCGGCATATGAAGCATCCTCCTTTCTGTCGTTTAAATTACTTACCCTTTACAGCTTCTTTGATTACTACGCAGGAGCCGTTAGCGCCCGGGATAGAACCATGTACAAGGATAAGGTTGCGTTCAGCATCTACTCTTGCAATCGTCAGAGACTGAACAGTTGCATTCTTGCCGCCCATACGGCCAGGCAGTTTCTTGCCTTTGATAACCCTGCCGCCGGGGCCGGAATGCATGGGTCCCAGAGAACCCGGTTCACGGTGGGATTTAGAACCGTGTTTCATAGGCCCGCGACCGAAATTGTGGAGCTTAACCGTGCCTGCAAAGCCTTTGCCGCGGCTGATGCCGCTTACGTCAACCAAATCTCCGGCTGCGAACATATCGGCTTTGATTACGTCACCCGGTTTTAAGTCGGACGGAGCGTCCAGACGTAATTCCTTAACAAATTCAGCAGGTGCAACGCCTGCTTTTGCGAAGTGTCCCTTTTCCGGTTTCGTTACTTTCTTTTCGCTAACTTCGCCGAAACCAACCTGGATCGCATTGTATCCGTCGGTTTCTTCCGTTTTATTTTGAATTACAGTGCAAGGACCTGCTAATACAACAGTAACAGGAATGAACTTGCCATCAGCTTCAAAAATTTGGGTCATGCCCAGTTTTTTGCCAATAATTCCTTTAGCCATCGTTAGCACCTCCTCACAGTTTGATTTCGATGTCTACGCCGGCCGGCAGGTCTAAACGCATCAGCGCGTCAACCGTTTTCGGGGTCGGCTCCAGAATGTCTACCAGACGTTTGTGAGTACGCATTTCGAATTGCTCACGGGAATCTTTGTTGACATGCGGGGAACGCAGAATCGTATAGATGTTCTTTTCGGTAGGCAGCGGAATCGGGCCGGAAACCTGTGCGCCGGTACGTTTCGCAGTGTCTACGATTTTTGCAGCGCTCTGATCCAGAGCGGTGTGGTCATACGCTTTCAGGCGTATTCTGATTTTTTGTGCTTTAGCCATTAATTTTTCCTCCAATCGCCCAGTTTCTAAGAACGGACATACTCCGTGAAAATCTCCCCGTCTGCAAGGCAGGACAGGCAAGCAACCTTTCACATCATCGCAGGTGCCAATAAACATAAGAATATGAGGGGCTTATCTTACGCCCCTCATACCGGGATCTAAGATCAATATTATATCACTATATCATCAATTATTCAATGATATCGCCAACAACGCCGGCGCCTACGGTGTGACCGCCTTCACGAATTGCGAAACGCAGGCCCTGTTCCATAGCGATCGGGGTGATCAGGGTGATCTCCATGTCAACGTTATCGCCAGGCATTACCATTTCGGTGCCTTCCGGCAGTTTTACGGAACCGGTTACGTCAGTGGTACGGAAGTAGAACTGCGGACGGTAGCCGTTAAAGAACGGGGTGTGACGGCCGCCTTCTTCTTTCTTCAGTACGTATACCTGACCGGTGAAGTGGGTATGCGGCTGTACGCTGCCCGGTTTCGCCAGTACCTGACCGCGTTCAATTTCCTTGCGGTCTACGCCACGCAGCAGCGCGCCTACATTGTCGCCTGCCAGCGCTTCGTCCAGGGTCTTGCGGAACATTTCCAGACCGGTAATAACAGTGGATTTCTTTTCGTCTTTCATGCCGACGATTTCAACAGGGTCGCCTACATGGGCAGCGTCGCGTTCGATACGACCGGTAGCAACGGTGCCGCGGCCGGTGATGGTGAATACGTCTTCAACAGGCATCAGGAACGGTTTGTCAGTCGGACGTTCCGGGGTCGGGATGTATGCGTCAACTTCATCCATCAGCTTCAGGATGCTGCCTTCGCCGATTTCGCTCTTGTCACCTTCCAGGGCTTTCAGTGCGGAACCTACTACGATAGGAATATCATCGCCGGGGAATTCGTAGCTGCTCAGCAGGTCGCGAACTTCCATTTCAACCAGTTCGATCAGTTCGGGATCGTCAACCATGTCAGCCTTGTTCAGATAAACTACCATTGCCGGTACGCCTACCTGGCGGGACAGCAGGATGTGCTCGCGGGTCTGCGGCATCGGGCCGTCAGCTGCGCTTACAACCAGAATAGCGCCGTCCATCTGTGCTG
>JAFTZZ010000196.1 GCA_017460905.1 Acidaminococcaceae bacterium
AAAATAAAATTTCCCTCCGGCTGTCCGCTATTACTTTTCAATTCCTTCCCGCGCCGGAATGCCTTTATCAAAAGGATGCTTCCGCTTGCAGACTTCAGAAACATAGTCGGCCAGTTCCAACAGCTCCGGCGACGGATTGCGTCCGGTCATGACAACCTCCAGATGCTCCGGCTTATGCTTCAGAAAATCAAGCAGCAGCGTTTTGTCCAGCACGCCTGTCCCGCAGGCGCCGATGACTTCGTCCAGCACTAGCAGGTCTGCCTTTTCTTCCACGCAGCGTGCCGCCAGTTCCTGGATAAACAAATTATGGCTGCGCAGAACCTCCGCTTTTTCTTCTTCCGTCATCTGGAAGGTAAATTTCGTCAGCGGTTTGCCCCGGAACACTTCCACACCCGGCAGCAGCTTTAATGTACGCAGTTCGCCGGTCTCCCGGCCTTTTAAAAACTGTCCCAGGATAACCTTTAGTCCGCGCCCACTGGCCCGTAACATCAGGCCCATGGCCGCGGTCGTTTTTCCCTTTCCGTTACCAGTATAAATATGGATCAGTCCAAGTTTGTTTTTATCCATGATGCTTTCACCGCTAATTCTTCATAAAACTGACTGAACTTCGCTGTCGCTGCGTAAATTCTGATTATTACGCGTCCAGTCCCTTTTCTACAATTTCATAAACCTTTTTCATGTCAAGATGCTCACGCACACTTTGCGCCAGCAGATCATACTGCTGCTGTTTGTATTTCTGATAATCAATCACCTTGACATCTTCCATGGTCAGGCCTTTCTTCGCCAACAGCGCTTCCACAACCTTCGCGGCAATGCCTTCCCCGTCAAATATTCCGTGGATGTAAGTCCCGTACACATTCATACCGCCACGTACGGTCTGGCTGCCTTCAGCAAACGCATCTGCCTTTTCGTTGATCGGCTCCACGGTATTCAGTGCTTTGGTCGTTTCCAGGGTCGTGATGCCGCTGTGGATCTCATACCCGTAAAACTCCTTGCCGCTCAGGCAGGAGAAGATGCCTTCCACACGGTTGAAGCGGCCTTTCATCTGGATTGTGCGTTTATTTTCTACAAACTCAGTTTCCGTATTTAACAGCCCCATGCCGGTCGTGATGCTGCCTGCATGCCCGCTGTCGTAACCAAACGGATCGGACAGGCTCCGGCCCAAAATCTGATAACCGCCACAGATTCCGAAAATTACCGTGCCGTTGTTGGCTTTATGCAGGATAGCCGTTTCCAGCCCGTTCTGCCGCATCCATTTCAGGTCGTCGATGGTATTTTTGGTGCCGGGCAGGATGATCATATCCGGATTGCCCAGTTCGTCCACATTCTTCACATAACGGACAGACACGCCTTCAATCAGTTCGAATACGTTAAAATCCGTGTAATTGGACATGCGCGGCAGACGGATCACTGCAATGTCAATCAGGGCGTTTTTGTCTTTTGCCTGGGTCAGGCGTTCCGACAGGCTGTCTTCATCTTCAATATCCACATTCAGCATCGGCAAAACACCGATGACAGGAATACCAGTCTTTTCCTCCAGCATATCCAGGCCGGGCTTCAGAATATTCACATCACCCCGGAATTTATTGATGACGACCCCTTTGACCATAGCCCGTTCTTCCGGCTCCAGCAGCATCAGCGTACCGTAAATGGAAGCAAATACGCCGCCCCGGTCAATGTCTGCCACCAGCAGCACCGGTGATTTGGCCATGCGGGCCATGCCCATATTTACAATATCCTGCGCCTTCAGGTTGATCTCTGCCGGGCTGCCCGCGCCTTCGATGACCATGATATCGCAGTTGTCCGCCAGCTGGTTATAGGCTTTCATGATATCGAGAATCAGTTTAGTCTTAAATTTATAGTATTCAGCGGCAGGCATCGTGCCAACCGCCTCCCCGTTTACGATGACTTGGGAGCCGCTGTCGCTTGTAGGCTTCAGCAAAATCGGGTTCATGAGCACGCTGGGCTTCACGCCGGCAGCTTCTGCCTGCACGACCTGGGCCCTGCCCATTTCGGCGCCCTCTTCCGTAATAAAGGAATTCAGCGCCATGTTCTGCGACTTAAAAGGATATACCTTTTTTCCGTCCTGATGGAAAATACGGCATAACCCAGCCGTAACCAGGCTTTTGCCCGCATTAGACATGGTTCCCTGTATCATGATTGCTTTAGCCATCGTATTCACTCTCTTTCATCAAAAAATTAACTATATCTCTGTATGTTGCAATATTGCGGCGACTGTGCGCGCCAGATTTAGTTACAGCCGCGATAACCGGACCCTTGCCCCGTGTATGTTTGCCGGTCACACTGCTCGTCACATGATCGCCACAGATGACGATCCGCAGCGGTTCATCGGTTTTATCCAACAGCGGTTCCAGAAACTCTTTATCAATACGGGTGATAAAGTCGGCTTTTCCTTCATAATCATGCCGGTGAGCCGCTTCATCTGCCCCGTTAAAATGCGTCATCACAAAGGGATACTGTTCCAGCATCCGGCGGGTAACAGCTAATTTTTCCCGTATGTTGGTATCGATATCAGCCGTGCAATAGGAAAGCTCCGGTACTTCCATCTTCAGCGCCCTGCCTATCCCCCGGACGATTTCCGTCTGGCATACCAGCGCGCCGCTGATACCGTTCAGCTTTGCAAAGGCTGGCATTTCCGTCCGGCAGGAAGCTCCCCAGGGATACAGCCGGTATAACATATCATTGCGGTTATACATCCGCAGGATGGCATCCGTTTCCTGCATAAACATCTTCATCGCCAGGGAAGATGTTTTCAGCTCCGCCAGCAGCTCGACTACCGGCATGCCCATACTTTCGTGGGGCGGCGCGGTCTGTGTCTGCAGTACACGCTCATTCCGGTTCATGACCAGCAGGTTCCGGTACCCGGACAAATGAATAAACTCTATATCCGGCGTCAGCGAACTGAACTGCTGCGCCATCATTTCCATTTCCCGTGAAGTCAGACCCATGCCGTTAAAAGAAACCAAACGGCCGCCGCTGTCCTGTGAGATCACATTGCAGCGCAGCACCATTTCATATTCGGAAACATCCCGGTTCTGCGCCAGCAGTTCCAGATAGGCGCGATTCGAGGGGAACAGTTCTTTGGGAACGCCCAGCAGTCGCAATATGCAGGTCAGGCTGCCCGGCGTCACGTCATCTTCGCAAATGCTGACCTGAGAAAGGCTTCCCTTTTTTATCAGCCGGTCCATCTGCGGATGAAAAGCCCTGGAAAAAGGGGTCTGCCCGTTCCAGGCCGGAATCGGGTCGTCCCCCAGTCCGTCAATTAATATAATTAAAGAGCGCATGCTTTACATATTCCTTCATTATTTTTACCAGCCTGCGGTTGTCCTTCCGCGTTTTTACGGCAAAGCGGTAATATCCTTTCGTTAAGCCGTGATAATTCGAACAGTCCCGGATCAGTATATCATGTTCCTTCAGCTTTTCCGGCCAGGGAAAATCATGCGGCGATTTAATCAGGAGGTAATTAGCCGCTCCTTCAAATACCGTAAGCCCGATAAGGCGCAGCTGGGTTATCAGGTACGCGCGTTCTTCGGCTATCAGCTTTTTACTTTCCCGGATATACTCTGTTTCATCCAGCGCCGCAATACCCGCAGCCTGAGCCAGAATCGATACATTCCAGTCCTGTCCGCTGGTGTACAGTTTTTCTATTAAAGAAGAATCGGAAGAAAGGCAGCAGCCTAACCGGACTCCCGGAATTGCAAAAATCTTCGTAAAGGCCTTCAGGATGATCAGTCCCGGATGCTTTGCCAGCTGATCTGTCATAGAATACGCTTCTTCATTTTCAACAAAATCCAGAAAGCATTCATCGATCAAAAGCGGAATCTGCAGTTCCTCACAGTGTTTTAAAACAGAAAGCAGCAGTTCCTTATCCATCAGCTTTCCCGTCGGGTTGTTGGGGTTGCATAGCACAACCATCTGCGTCCGCTTGGTAATCGCTTTTAGGATTGCCGGGGTAACGGTAAAACCGTCTTCTTCCTGCAGCGTAAAATAATCAATCTTGCTACCGACAGTCCGCGCGGCTTTTTCATAATCCGCAAACGTAGGCGCAAGCACCAGGGTACGTTTAGGCTGCAGCGCCGTCATGATCCGGAACAGCACGTCGGCAGCCCCGTTTCCGCAGTAGATCATATCCGCAGGAAGAGAGAAATGATTACCTAATTTGGCACGCAGTTCCCTGCAAAATGCATCCGGGTAATTCACGCAGTCAGCAATCGCTTCTTTCATTGCGGTACGCACACTGGCCGGTATTCCCAACGGATTGGTGTTTGC
>JAFTZZ010000197.1 GCA_017460905.1 Acidaminococcaceae bacterium
CAAAATAGATTATGGTGTGCGGCTTTCGGTGTAGGAATTGGATTTGCTGTACATAACAAATAGGCCTGCCCCGAAAGGCAGGTCTTTTTAAAATTTCGTCAAAAATTCGTCAAAACTTTCTTGTTATTTTATGTTGTTTTGTGTTATATATATTAAATAGAGAAACTCAAACCCCGCATGGGTGAAGCTATGTGCATTGTATGTCTAAAGCGTAATAAATGGCACAGAAAGCGAAAAAATAATAAGGATATTTCAAATATTTTCATCTTTTTGTTTACAATTCGGTTAATTTTGTATATCCTTACACTTGTAAATAGAAAGAAAAGAGGGCGTTTTTATGCTGAATCAGATTTCATTGTTCGCGGCCAACACAAAGGGCGCGTTAAGTAAAATGACAGCGGTGCTGGCAGAATCGGATATCAATATTTACACGATGCTGGCAACGGACAGCGCGGAATTCGGTATTATCCGGCTGATCGTGGACAAACCGGAACCGGCTAAAAAGGTCTTGGAAGAAGCCGGGTACCAGTGCCGTCTGGATAAGGTCATTGCCATCGACATGGCTTCCGATAAGCCCGGCACACTGAACCGCATTCTGACAGACCTGCGGAATGCCAATGTGATGATCCGTTATCTGTATATTTCCTTTGACCGCAACTACAGTACGCCGATTGCCGTATTCAGCACCAATGAGCCGGAAACGGAGACCTTCCTGAAAGGAAAAGGATACCGGCTGCTGGACCGGTTCTGATGGTTAACGCAGGAAAGTCAGAATATGGATTGATTTGTTAAAAATGAAAGCGCGCTGCCTGTCCCTGAGGAACCCCTTCGGTGAATCCGAGGAGGGGATACGGGGACGGACAGCGCGCAGTTGTGTTTTTGAACTGTTTAACTGGCTTACGCCATCTCTGCCAGGTCCATGATCAGCCGTTCGCTTTTTTCCCAGCCCAGGCAGGGGTCGGTGATGGAGCGGCCGTAAACGCCGGCGCCGATTTTCTGGCAGCCGTCTTCGATATAGCTTTCGATCATAATACCTTTTACCAGCTGCCGGATTTCGGGAGAAACCTGGCGGCTGTGCATGACATCTTTGGAGATGCGGATCTGTTCTATGTATTTTTTGCCGGAATTGGAATGGTTTGCGTCAACGATAACGGCAGGGTTCACAACTACCCGTTCGTGATAGGCGTCCAGCAGCGCCTGTAAATCTTCATAGTGGTAATTTGGCATATTGTTGCCGAACTTGTCTACATAGCCGCGCAAAATCGCATGGGCCAGCGGATTGCCCGTGGTACGGACTTCCCAGCCGTGGAACAGGAAGCTCTGTTCATGCTGGGCTGCTTCAATGGAATTCAGCATAACGGAAAGGTCGCCGCCGGTGGGGTTTTTCATGCCGACGGGAATGCCGGCGCCGCTGGCGATCATACGGTGCAACTGGTCTTCCACGGAACGCGCGCCGATGGCCGCGTAGGATAAAATATCGGAAAGATAGCGATGGTTCTCCGGATAGAGGATTTCCTCCGCGCTGGTGAGGCCGGTTTCCTGTACGACCCGCACATGCATTTTGCGGATCGCGGTTATGCCTGCCAGCATGTCTTCCTTGCCTTCCGGATTGGCCTGGTGCAGCATGCCTTTGTAGCCGACGCCGATGGTCCGCGGCTTGTTTGTATATACGCGCGGGATCAGCAGCAGTCTGTCTTTGACCTTTTCCTGCACCTTTGCCAGCCGGTGGACGTAGTCCAGCACAGCGTCTTCATTGTCGGCGGAGCAGGGCCCGATGATTAGGATGAAGCGCGAATCCTTGCCGGAAAAGATATTGCCAATCTCTTCGTCCCGTTTGTTCTTTGCCGCCAGCGCCTCTTCACCCAGGGGGAAATCCTCCATCAGTTCTTGGGGGGAAGGGAGCTTCCGTATGAATTCCATCTGCATTTCCATAACTATTCCCTCATTTCTTAAACATATGTAATAATATATAAATTGCCTATGAAAAGTAATCGTCTATATAATATCATAAATTCCGGAAATATTCCTCAAAATATTCTGCTAAAAAGGTTACAGACACAGGTTGACAAACCGAACTTCTGTTTGTATAATTAGTACAGGAAAAGTTCCCGACGAAAACAGGAGGTTATTTATGGCAAACGTATCGAATGATAAATTAAGGGCATTGGACAGTGCAATGCGGCAGATTGAAAAGGACTTCGGTAAAGGCTCCATCATGAAGCTGGGAGAAGCCAGCGCCAAGATGAATGTGGAGACCATACCTACCGGCGCGTTATCACTGGATATCGCGTTAGGGGTAGGAGGCATTCCCCGGGGACGCGTGGTCGAGATTTACGGACCGGAATCGTCTGGCAAGACGACCGTGGCGCTGCATATGATTGCGGAAGCGCAGAAGATGGGCGGCTATGCGGCGTTCATCGACGCGGAGCATGCGCTGGATCCGGATTATGCACGCCGTCTGGGTGTGGATGTAGACAACCTGCTGATCTCCCAGCCGGATAACGGGGAGCAGGCGCTGGAAATCTGCGACGCGCTGGTGCGCAGCGGGGCCATTGACATCATCGTAATTGACTCTGTGGCGGCGCTGGTGCCGCGGGCGGAAATTGAAGGGGATATGGGCGACAGCCACGTAGGCCTGCAGGCCCGCCTGATGAGCCAGGCTCTGCGCAAGCTGACCGGCATTATCGCGAAATCCAAATGCGCGACCATCTTCATCAACCAGATCCGCGAAAAGGTCGGCATCATGTTCGGCAATCCGGAAACCACCACCGGCGGACGCGCGCTGAAGTTTTATTCCACGATCCGTCTGGAAGTGCGCAAGGTGGAAACGATTAAAAACGGCAACGATATGATCGGTTCCCGGACCCGTATTAAAGTTGTTAAAAATAAAGTCGCGCCGCCCTTTAAGCAGGCGGAATTTGATATCATGTACGGCCAGGGAATTTCCAAGACCGGCTGTCTGGTCGACCTGGGTGTTGACCTGGAGGTGCTGCAGAAGAGCGGGGCCTGGTTCTCGTACGGGGATACCCGGATCGGCCAGGGCCGGGAAAAAGCCAAGGACTTTTTGCGGGACAATCCGGAGATTGCGGCAGAAATCGAAGCAAAGATCCGTGAACTGACCGTGAACAAACTGTTGCCACCGAAAGATGCGGAAGGAGTAGCGGCTGATGTTCCGGAACGCCAGCAGATCCCTGACAACGACTGAGGAAGTCTACGAATATGCCCTGAGCCTTCTGGACCGGCGGGAGTACGGGGAGAAGGAACTGGTGCAGAAACTGAAACGGCGTTGTTCTTCCGCCGCGCTGATCCGCGAAGCGGTAGAAAAACTGAAAGGGTACGACCTGCTTAACGAAGAGCGCTATGCGAACCGGGTGTTTGAAGCCTGGCGCGGCAAAAAAGTCTACGGCCGGCTGCACCTGCAGGCAGAGCTGCTGAAAAAACAGGTGGATGAAAGATACATTCCCGTTGTATTGAACATGCTGACGGAGGAAGAAGAAAGCCGGCGTGTGGAAGAGGCGTACCTGCAGATTGCGAAACGGCACGACAAAAAGTATGACTGTTCGACGGAAAAAGGCGTGGCGGCGTTAGTGCGGTATTTCGCAGCCAGAGGGTTCGGGCCGTCCATGATCCGTATTGGCATGAGCAAAGCAAAGGCAGACATGGACACGCACGGCTAACCTGTATTTAATCCCCGAAAAGCAAGGGTAAATCCTTGACTTTTTGGGGATTTTTCATTACAATTATAGTGACCAGTCGTGTAAGCAAAATTAAACACTAAACGTTTTTCACGAGGCGAACCACCGTATCGGTTGCCTTATTTTTATGTTGGAAAAGAAGGAGGTGAACGAAAATTATCGAAACAGTAATCGCTGCAATTGTAGCTTTGGCCGTTGGCGGCGGCGCGGGTTATGTATTACGCAAAAATGTTGCGGAAGGAAAGCTTGCAACAGCGGAAGAAAAAGCCAGCCGCATGATCAAGGAAGCTGAAGAAGCAATTGAAGCTAAGAAAAAAGAATCCTTAATGGAAGCAAAGGACGAAATTCATCGTTTGCGTTCCGATATGGAACGTGAAAATAAAGAACGGCGCAACGATCTGCAAAGACAGGAACGCCGTCTGGTACAGAAAGAGGAGAATCTGGACCGCAAGATCGAAGCCTTTGAGAAAAAGGAAGAAAATCTTACGGTGAAAGAATCCAAACTGAATGCTGCACAGGAAAAGGTTGACGCGATTTACCAGAGACAGCTGCAGGAACTGGAACGGCTGTCCGGGTTGAGTAGCGAAGACGCAAAACAGGAACTGCTGGCCGCGGTTCGTGACGATGTACAGCATGACACTGCCGTGATGATCAAGGAAATGGAACAGCGCGCGAAAGACGAGGCTGACAAAAAGGCCCGCGATATCATTGCGTTGGCCATCCAGCGCTGCGCTGCCGATCAGGTGGCAGAAACTACGGTTTCCGTAGTCAGCCTGCCTAATGATGAGATGAAGGGCCGTATCATCGGCCGCGAAGGCAGAAATATCCGTACGCTGGAGACCCTCACAGGCATTGACTTAATTATCGATGATACCCCGGAAGCAGTTATCATTTCCGGTTTTGATCCCGTACGCCGGGAGGTTGCCCGCATTGCCCTTGAAAAGCTGATCAACGATGGACGGATCCATCCCGCCCGTATCGAAGAGATGGTTGAAAAAGCCCAGAAGGAAGTTGAACAGAACATCAAGGAAGCCGGCGAGCAGGCGACATTTACCGTTGGTGTAAATGGACTGAGACCAGAACTTATCAAGCTGCTGGGCCGGCTGAAATACCGTACCAGCTATGGTCAGAATGTGCTGAATCATTCCATTGAAGTGGCGCAGCTGGCAGCTATTATGGCCTCTGAATTAGGCGTGGATGTTACATTGGCGAAGCGTGCAGGTCTGCTGCATGATATTGGCAAGGCAATCGACCATGAAATGGAAGGCTCTCATGTAGAGCTGGGTGTGGAAGTTGCCAAGAAATTCCGTGAATCCGCATTTGTGATCAACGCAATCGGCGCACATCATGGAGACATTGAACCAACATGCGTGGAATCTGTACTGGTTTCTGCGGCTGATGCTGTATCTGCTGCCCGTCCGGGCGCCCGCAGGGAAACGCTGGAAAGTTATCTGAAACGACTGACACGATTGGAAGAGATTTCCGAATCCTTCGATGGTGTGGAAAAGTGCTATGCAGTACAGGCTGGCCGTGAAATCCGCATCATGGTTAAACCCGAAGTGATCGATGATACCAAGGCTGTTTTACTGGCCCGCGATATTTCCAAGAAGATTGAGGAAGAAATGGAATATCCCGGACAGATCAAAGTGGTTATCATCCGTGAGACACGGGCTGTTGACTATGCGAAATAAATTTATGGCTGCGTTCCGTAAGGCTCGCAGCCATTTTTTCGAAAGGGGGAACTCATATGCGTATACCTGGCGCAGGCGGCGTGCAGGATATCCGGATTTATGAGGTTGCATTCCGGGATGCCTGGGATCTGATTTTTGACTGCCTTAATGATATCGGTATTGATATAGATGAAACAGATGAAGCGCATTTTGTCATCCACGGGCATAAAAAGAAGAAGTTTTTCGATATTACCCTGCAGGAAATGGAAGACGGAACGGTACAGCTCTTTTTTGATCAGCATAAAAAATATGTTGAGGTCTATACCTGGAAGCCGGATTACAGTGATGTGGACGCGTTCTTTAAAATCTATGAACAGCGCCTGATTGAGATGAAGGCGTTTATCCGCTGCACAAGCTGCGGGCACAAGGTGCGCGCCAACACGAAATTCTGCCCGGAATGCGGCACCCGGATCAATTTTAACGAAGATGTGATTGATAATTCAGAGGAGAAGAGGGGCCTCTTCGATGTCATTTTCCGAAGTGATGACGGCTGAGATTTGCCAGGGAGAGTTATTTGCAAGAGAGTGGGCAGCTTGAAGTAAGGAGTGGAAACGATGAAATTTAAGTTTTCCAAGATGCATGGTTGCGGAAATGATTATGTTTACGTAGATTGCACACAACAGGAAATGTCCGATCCTGAAGCAGTGGCAAGATATGTAAGCCGTTACCATTTTGGTATCGGAAGCGACGGACTGATCCTGATCTGTCCGTCGGATACAGCTGATTTTAAAATGCGCATGTTCAATGCAGACGGTTCAGAAGGAAAAATGTGCGGAAACGGTGTCCGCTGTGTCGCAAAATTTGTTTATGACCACAAGCTGACAGATAAAAATCCTGTTTCCATTGAGACGCTGGGCGGTATCAAGCTGATTGACCTGACGGTTGTGGACGGCAAAGTTACCGAAGCCAGGGTGGATATGGGCGAACCGGAATTCCGTCCCCGCATGATCCCCATGATCACGGACCATTACATTTTTGTGGACCAGTCCCTGGTGTTACGGGAAACAACGATTGTGGGTACGGATAACAAGACCTATAAGGAAAAGTTTTTCTTCAACGGTACGGCTGTTTCCATGGGCAATCCGCATTTTGTCGTATTTGTTCCGGATGTGGATGCGCTGGACCTGGAGGATCTGGGACCTCAGTTTGAACATCATAAGCTGTTTCCGGAAGGCGTGAATACGGAATTTGTGCAGGTAATTGATGATAATACGGTGAAGTTCCGCGTCTGGGAACGGGGCAGCGGTGAAACGCTGGCCTGCGGTACCGGCGCCTGTGCCGTGACCTATGCCTGCATGCGCCTGAAAAAGGCCGGTGCCATGGATAAGCCGCTGAACGTGCAGGCGCGCGGAGGATTGCTGAAGGTAACCTTTGAAAGCGAGAGCAATCACATCTTCCTGCAGGGCCCGGCGGTGGAGGTATTCACCGGGGAAATTGAAATTCCGGAAGCAGAGTTAGTTTAAAACAGAATGATGCACGCATACGTTCATAATTAAAGATAAAAATTGATGGGTATTACAGGCGCGAATTAATTTGGTTTGCAGAATCTGATTTGTATTTATACTATTTTTGAGGGGGACAAATTAACATGGCATGGGTAAATGGGAATTATGCTGCCTTGCAGGACAGTTATCTGTTTTCACAGGTGGCGTATAAGGTTGCGGCATTTGCCGCGGCCCATCCGGAGAAGAAAATCATCCGTCTGGGTATTGGCGATGTGACGCTGCCGTTAGCGCCGGCGGTCGTCGAAGCGATGCAAAAGGCAGTCGCGGAAATGGGCGTGAAGGAAACTTTCCGTGGCTACGGCCCGGAGCAGGGCTATGATTTTCTTCATGAAGCGCTGGTAAGCTATTATGCAGGATTCGGAGTCAAACTGGAGTCTTCTGAGATTTTCATCAGTGACGGTGCAAAAAGCGATTGTGGCAATATTACCGACATTTTTGACGATGCCAACGTGATCCTGGTCCCAGATCCGGTCTATCCGGTGTATCTGGACACGAACATCATGCGCGGCCGGCAGATCATTTTTATGAAAGGCAGTCCGTCAAATGATTTCCTGCCAATGCCGGATCCGTCTGTGAAAGCAGATATTATTTACCTGTGTTCACCCAATAATCCCACTGGCGCTGCCTATTCCAAAACGCAACTGGAAGCATGGGTTGCCTATGCGAAAAAGCAGGATGCTATTATTTTGTATGATGCGGCATACGAAGCGTTTATTGTGGATAAAAACCTGCCCCGCAGCATTTTCCTGATTGAAGGTGCAAAGGAATGCGCCATTGAGCTTTGCTCTTTTTCCAAAACGGCAGGCTTTACCGGTACACGCTGCGGATATAC
>JAFTZZ010000198.1 GCA_017460905.1 Acidaminococcaceae bacterium
GGGTGTCATCCCACAGACGACAGTATCATGACGCTGGCCATTGCCAAAGCAATTCTTCAATGCAATGAAGATCATGCAGGTCTGGAACAAGAAACCGTAAAATATATGCAGAAATATGGTCGCCGTTATCCGGATGCCGGTTATGGAGAGCAGTTTTACAGCTGGCTCTTTACAAAGAATCCAAAACCCTACAACAGCTTTGGCAACGGCGCGGCCATGCGAGTGGGTCCCTGCGGGTTTGCAGCCAAATCATTGGATGAGGCGATTGCTTTGTCAAAGGCAGTAACCAAAGTCACCCACAACCATCCGGAAGGAATGAAAGCAGCGGAAGCTGTGACCACAGCTATCTTTATGGCACGCAGCGGTAAGAAAATGCCTGAAATCAGAGACTGCATTGAGAAAAAATATTACAAAATCAATCTTACATTGGATGCCATTCGTCCTACATATGACTTCGATGTAACCTGCCAGGGCAGTGTGCCCCAGGCCTTTGAAGCGTTCTTTGAATCAACCGGGTTTGAAGACGCAATCCGCAATGCCATTTCTATTGGCGGGGACAGCGATACTATTGCAGCCATTGCGGGGGGAATGGCAGAGGCCTATTACGGAATCCCTTCAGAGATTCGTGAAAAGGCGTTAGCGTTTTTGGATGACGACTTGATTAAGATTGTTGCTAAATTTGAGAAGAAATATGGAACAATTAATGTTTCGGCTGACAAGGGATAAGTTAGATTTGTTTCGGTGCCAAAATGTCACCCGTAACTGGAGGTGATGTTCATCAAAACTTCATAGAAAACGCATGAAAACCATGCTATAATACAACTGCGAAAGGAATCGCGCCGGTCGGAAAGACGGGTGTTGATTTGAAAGATTTTGATACAATTGATTGGGATTCTTTAACCTTTGCCAATAATTACGTGTTTTTGGAGGTGATGAACAACAAAAAACGCTGCCAGTACCTGATAGAGAAGATTTTGCACATACCTATTAAGAAGATTTTGCAGATTGTTGCGGAACGCCGCACAAGCAGCCCGCGGATCAGCAGCAAAAGCATACGGCTTGATGTGTATGTGGAAATTCTGGACGGAACGGTCATAGATTTAGAGATGCAAGTGACAGGGATAGGCAGCACTATTTACCGTGACAAGGACGAGAAAAAAGTAGAACGTGAACTTCCTTTGCGTACCCGGTATTACCAGAGCCTGATCAGCATGGACATGCTGCGCAGAGGCCTGAAGTATACCAGGTTGCGAAAGTCCTTTGTGGTGTTTATTTGCACATTTGACCCGTACGGGAAAGGCCTGCCGGTGTATCATTTTACCTATCGTAGCAAAGAGGATAACTCTTTAGAAATGGGAGACCTGACGGAGAACATTTTCTTAAATGCCAGGGCAGCTAACAACACGGAAGATAAGGAACTTGCTGCGTTTTTACGGTATGTTCGCGATGGTCAAGCGCAAAATGCCTTTACGCAGGAGATTGATGCCGAAACCAAGAGGGTAAAGAATGACAGAGATTGGAGGGAGCGCGTCGTGACTTGGGAAATGGATTTGAAGATTTTGCGGGATGATGCCCGGGAAGCAGGCAAAAAAGAAGGAAAGCGTGAAGTTGCGGAAGCTATGCGCAAAAAAGGCATGTCTGAAGCGGAGATTGCCGAGCTGACTGGTTTGCCCGAAAAGAAGGAAACGTTGAAGTAACAGTTTACTTTTAGTTTTTTGATATTTTTGTTTGCATGAGCAATGCTTTTGCTCAAAGTGATTAAAAAAATAATTTTGATAAAAATAAAATAGACCGCACGATTCTTTCGCAGCGCCTGCATTTGCAGGCGCTTTTTACGTTTCTGTAAATGTTTCAGTATAGTAAATTATCTATCACATGTCAGTTAAGCAGGATCTTTACGTTGCATGTTTTCAGTCCAACAGATAGCTTCCTGTTTTTTAACAGGAAAAAATGTGCTATAATAATAAGAATAAAATAGGGGAATTGTAACCTAAAGAAAAATCGAAAGAGGTCCATCTCATGAATGATATAAAAGTCTCTATTCGTTTTTTTGATGACATGCCTGTCCGTTCTGTTTGGGACGATGATAGTGCAAAATGGTGGCTGTGTGCAGCGGATGTGGCGACAGCTTTAGTCGAAACGAGTAACCCCCGTGTATATTGGGGTACAGTTAAAAGAAGAAATGTTCAGTTGTTTGCAAATTGCAAACAACTGAAACTGCCTGCCAAGGACGGAAAACGATACAAAACAGATGTGATTGATGAAACCATGTTAAATGCGTTGATTGCAGTAGTTCGCAGCAATAAAAAGGATGTTTTTGTAAAATGGTTGTCCTCTGTTGGCAGTTCTATTGATGAAAAAAGTAAACAAAAAGCTTATGCGTTGTTTGAAAGCGGGCTGATTCGTTCTATCGAAGTGGGTACGGTTCGTGGTTTGCAGCAGATTCACGCTGCTTTGTTTGACGGGTTGTATGATTTTGCCGGGCAGATTCGTTCAAAGAACATCAGTAAAGGTGGTTTTGCTTTTGCTAATGCAAAATATTTGCCGGAAGTCCTTCGCAAAATTGAACAGATGCCTGAAGGAACATTACAGGAAATTGTAAGCAAATATGTTGAAATGAATATTGCTCATCCATTTATGGAAGGGAATGGACGTAGCATGAGAATTTGGCTTGATTTGATTTTGAAAAAGAATCTGACCCGTTGCGTTGACTGGAGCCGAATTGACAAAAAGGATTATATGACTGCTATGGAGAAAAGCGTGCTGGATGAAATACTGATTCTGCAACTGATACAAAATGCATTGACAGATCAGATAGATGATCGGGAAGTATTTATGAAAGGCATTGATTATTCGTATTACTATGAAACGGAAGAGTAGTTTTAAAAATACGAAGCAGGGAAGGTGTGGGGAAAATGAGGCAGGAAAAAGTACTATTTTGGATGCTATCAAGATAGTTCTTAACCAGCAATATCGAAATGCAGACAAAGCAGTATTGAAAGATTTATTCAATGTTTAAATCAGAAACTTCCTGAAGAAACAAATGATAATCGCGTAATAAACATATTTGCTGAAATTTTATACAATTTACGGAGGTTCACAATGGCAACTAAAAAACCAATCATTGCATTGATGTACGATTTCGATAAAACCCTGTGCACTACAGACATGCAGGCGTATACGTTCATTCCGAACCTGGGCATGTCCCCGGATGAATTCTGGAAAAAAGCTTCCGATTTGGCGGAAAGTAAAAAGATGGACCGCATCCTGGCCTACATGTATGTAATGCTGGACGAAGCCCATATTCACAAAAAACCTATCCGCCGTAACGACTTTGTGGCGCTGGGTAAAGACTTGGAGCTGTATCCGGGCGTGGAAGAATGGTTCGGACGAATCAACCGGTTCGGCCGGGAACAGGGCGTGACCATCAAACATTACATCATTTCCTCCGGCCTGCGGGAAATTATCGAAGGTTCTTCTATTTTCAAGGAATTTGATGACGTGTTTGCCGGCGAGTTCCTGTACGATGAAAACGATGTGGCCTGCTGGCCGAAAAATGTGGTGAACTATACCACGAAGACGCAGTTTTTGTTCCGCATCAACAAAGGAGTGCTGGATATTTCCAACGACGACGACCTGAACCGTTTCACGCCGGAGGAAAACCGGCCTGTACCGTTCCGTAATATGATTTATATCGGCGACGGGCTGACGGATGTTCCTTGCATGAAGCTGGTGAAGGTGAACGGTGGCTGTTCCATCGCGGTGTACCCTGCGGGCAAACGCAACAAAGTGAAGGGCCTGATTCTGGACGAGCGGGTGAATTTTATTGAGCCTGCCGATTACAGTGAAAATTCCAAACTGGATATAATTACCAAAGATATTATCCTTCACATGGCCAGCGTGGAAAAGTTGAAGGCCCATACCAAGTCGCAGCTGGCGGCGATACAGAAGTGAATATGATTTCCGGCAAAGCTGGTTTGCACAGGATGCAGCAGGGGAAATAATAAAATTTCGCAGTAGCATATCATGCAGCAGCGGTAAAATTGCATAAAAAATAAAAAATAAACAAGCGGTCCGGCAATTATACCGGGCCGCTTGTTTTTGCTGTTGCATTATTTATGTTTCTTTAATTTCACTTCCATCAGATACGGGATCAGACCGCCGTGTTCCATGATTCCTACGATGTGGGAGGGGATTTTATTGCAGAGGTATGTTTCGCCGGTAGTTTCGTTGTAAATTTTTCCTTCCGTAAAATCAACTTCAATGATATCCCCTTTGCGAATCTTATTGGTTTCCGGACATTCTACGGGAATCATTCCCACGTTGATGCAGTTGCGGTAAAAAATACGCGCATAGTCCATGGCGACAAGGACGCGCACGCCCAGCTCTTTCAGCATCAGGGGCGCGGTTTCCCTGCTGGAACCGGAACCCAGATTATGTTCGGTGACGAAAATATCCCCTGGTTTATAAGCCCCGGCAAAATCCGGATCGACATTCCGCATGGACCAGGACGCGGCTTCTTTGACGCTCAGTTCCATTGATTCCGGCGGAGCGATGATGTCGGTGTTGATGTTATTTCCGTATTTCCATACTTTTCCTTTAACCATGGTTCATGCTCCTTTCAGAAATTCACGCGGATCGGTGATATAGCCGGTAATGGCAGAAGCGGCTGCCGTCAGCGGTGAGGCCAGGTATACGCCGGAGGATTTGCTGCCCATGCGTCCGAGGAAATTACGGTTCGTGGTTGCTACGCAGACTTCGTCGTCCCCGATATTGCCGGAATGCACGCCTAAGCAGGCGCCGCAGGTGGAGCACAGAATCGTGCAACCGGCTTCGGCCAGCGTTTCAAGAATGCCTTCGCGCATGCAGCGGTTGTAAATATCCCGGGAAGCCGGTGAAACCAGGACGCGGATGCCGGGCGCTACGGTATGGCCCTGCAGCAGCTTTGCAGCCATCTGCAGGTCATAATATCTGCCGCCGGTGCAGGAACCCAGATATACCTGGTCTACCCGGATGCGGTCTACTTCGCTGATGTCAAACACGTTGTCTACTTCATGGGGGCAGGCAATCTGCGGCGCCAGCGTTTCCGCGTCAAAGGAAAAGGTCTCGCTGTACACAGCATCGGCATCGGCGTTGAACTCGCTGAAGGATCGGGTTATGCCATGATTTTCTGCCAAATACGCTGCCGTAATTTCATCGTACTCGATCAAACCCGCTTTCGCGCCGGTTTCTACGGCCATGTTGGTGAGGCACATGCGCTCATCCATATTCAGCGCGCGGATGGTCTCGCCGCGATATTCCATGGTTTTGTAGGTTGCGCCGGAGTGGCCGATGGCTTTAATCGTTTTCAGGGAAAGATCTTTTGCCATGACCCCTTCCTGCAGCTGTCCGTTCCATTGGATATTGATGCTGGACGGCACTTTAAGCCATATCTCGCCTGTGGCCAGCACACCGGACATTTCCGTAGAACCGATGCCGGTACCAAAGCTGCAGAGAGCGCCGTAGGTTGTGGAATGGGAATCAGTGCCGACTACCAGCGTACCCGGCAGGACATGTCCTTTGTCCATCATAACCTGATGGCAGGGGCCTGCGAATTCATAATAGTGGCGGATTCCGTTGGCGGCTGCCCAGTCCCGGGTATATTTAACGATATTGGCCTGCTTGATGTTAGCCGGCGGCGTATAATGGTCGGAAATAATGACCACTTTGTCCGGATCCCAGACGGAAACGCCCATCTTCTGCAGGTTGTCGGCAATTTCTACGCGCGGTCCCAGCAGATCATCCATCATGGCGCAGTCCACTTTGGCCCAGATGATATCACCGGCCTGCACACTGCTGCTGCCGGAGGCGTGTGCCAGAATTTTTTCACTGATGGTCATGCCCATTGTCAGATTCCCCCTCTTTATATTTGTTGATTCCATTATAACATACAATATTGGTTAAGGTGTCAAAACTATAAATAGATTCCAAAAATGTAATAGGAACAACTTGCGCCTCTGTCGAATATGTACTCCAACAAAGCAGTGCATGACGGAGGTAATAGCA
>JAFTZZ010000199.1 GCA_017460905.1 Acidaminococcaceae bacterium
CGCCTGCTGGCCCTCAGCCGCATCTGTCAGCTGTGTTCGCCGGTCACCTTGTATGAACCCGGCACTCGCCGTCGGCAGAACCGCAGCGAGAAAGCCACAGCAGACGCCCTGCTGAAAGGCGCGGAAATTGCTGACCAGCAGTCCTTTGCTGAGTTTACAGAACCCGAAACGGAACCGCAGGAAACCACCGTAACAGAGTGCCTGCCCGATACCGTACAGCAGACCCTTCTGCTTAAATAACATATAATAATGAAGAAAACCACCAAAACAGATAAAGGAGAACCTATCCATGCAGGAAAGAAACATACCGCAAAATATCGAAGCCGAGCAGAACGTGCTCTGCGCCATGCTGATTGACAAGAAAGCGGCCATTCTGGTTGCCGCCAAGTTAAAACCGGAAGACTTTTATCGTATTTCCCATCAGCTGATTTACCGCGCCATGCTGAATTTATTAGCCAAAAACAAACCTGTCGATCTGGTCACTGTGCCGGAAGAACTGTCCAACATGGGCAGTCTGGACGATGTGGGCGGCGTAAGCTATATTACCCTGCTGGCCGCCCTTATCCCCACCGCCGCCAATGTCCGCTACCATGCGGAAATCGTGGAACGCAAAGCCATTCTGCGCCAGCTGGTGGAAAGCGGCACCGCCATCGCTGCCATGGGCTACGAAGGGGGCGAGGAAGAAATCAACGGCCTGCTCGATCAGGCAGAAAAAAAGCTGCTGCGCCTCTCCTACCGCAACAGCGCAACAGACTTTGTGCCGGTTAGTGATATTATGCCCGCCGCCATAGACCGTATCGGCAACATGGTGGAAAACGATGAAACCGTTACCGGCCTTTCCACCGGTTTCACCGATCTGGACGAACTGATTGCAGGCCTCCAGCCTTCGGATTTTATCATTTTGGCCGCCCGTCCTTCCATGGGCAAAACCGCTCTGGCATTAAACATTGCCCAAAACGTGGCGCTGCGGGGCGCAAAAGAAGGAGAACAGCATAAGCGCGTAGCCTTTTTCAGTCTGGAAATGAGCCGCGACCAGCTGGTACAGCGGATCATCTGCAGCGAGGCGGATATAGACAAACAGGATTTAGGCCGCCGGAACAAAAGTGAAACTACGCAAGATGAAAAATTGCAGTTACTGAACCGCGTGTGGGCTGTTTCTGACAAAATCGCGGCTTCTGCTATGTATATTGACGACACGCCGTTCCTATCCATGCAGGAAATGCGTTCCAAGGCGCGCCGCCTGAAAGCCGAGGGCGGCCTTTCCCTGATCGTAATCGACTACCTGCAGCTCATGAACGGCGCAACCGCCGGCGGCTTTACAGAAAACCGGCAGCATCAGGTGTCCGAGATCAGCCGCGGCCTGAAAGCCTTAGCCCGTGAACTGAATGTGCCGGTACTGGCTTTAAGCCAGTTAAGCCGTAACGTGGAATCCCGGCAGGTGAAACGCCCCATGCTCAGCGATTTACGCGAATCCGGCTCGCTGGAACAGGACGCAGATATTGTTATGTTTTTATACCGGGAGGACTATTACAAAAGCGCAGCCGAAGCCCCCGACCACCTGACGGAGCTGATCGTCGCCAAGCACCGCAACGGTCCTGTGGGCAAAATCAACCTGTTCTTTAAGGACGACTGTACTAAGTTTATAAGTATGAATGAGAAAGATGCGTGTTAAAGTCGCAATGATGTAAACACTATCAATACAGAACCTGACAAGAAAGCGAATACGCAAATTCCGTTTTTCCAATCCTGCTTTTATTCCTCACTGAAAAGGATGAACTGATTGCCGACTTTGAAGCCATCAAGGATACGGTCTTTAACACCTCTGCACTTACGCAGGAGCGTGCAGGCTTGCGAGCAGAGATGAATGTGGTCGCGGAGCAGATTGAGCAATGCATCGCCGAGAACGCTCGTGTGGCGCAGAATCAGGATGATTACCAAAAACGCTACGAAAGCCTTGCAAAACGGTTTGACCGCACCAAAGCCCGCCTCGAAGAAGTGGAACAGACAATTGCAGAGAAACAGGCTCATCGTGAAATGGTCGAGCAGTTCCTCTCGGAACTTGCCAAGCAGGATGCCATCACAGAGTTTACCGATGAACTTTGGTGCAGCATGATCGACTGTGTGACGGTCTACTCAAAAGACGACATCCGCTTCACTTTCAAGAACGGTACGGAAATTAAAATGTAAAACAACACCGAGACCTGCATACGAGCATTTCTCGGTGTCTGTCTTAATAACGATATCTTCTTTTCTCTGTTCCTACCGTTGTTTGTTCTGAATGGCCGGAACATAAAACTGTTTCATCTGGCAGAGTGAATATCTTGTCTATGATACTTCTTTGTATGTCTTCCAGATTGCCGCCCGGGTACTGATAGTTCCCTATACTCCCCTTAAAAATCGTATCTCCTACAAAGGCAACATGATCTTTATGCGAGTAAAAAACAACGGAATCTGTCGTGTGACCGGGCGCATAGATGACTTTGAGCGAAAAATCCGGCTTCCCATTAAGGCTTATTATATCGCCATCATCCAAGTGCCTGACACCTTTCACTATGATAGCCGGGCCACAGAGTGCAGAAAGGTTCTTTCTTGCATCCAGTAGATATTCGTCTGATCTACGGTGTGCTAAGACTGGAATATTCAAATAATTCCCTATTTCATCTACTGCTCCCATGTGATCAAAATGTCCATGCGTCAGCAGTATCTTTTCAATTGTCCATCCGTTCTTTCTGATCAATCCAAGAAGCCCATCTGCCTGTGCTCCCGGATCAATGATGAAACCATGCCTTGTCTCATCATCGATATAGAAAAAACAGTTCTCTTCAAAATATCCTTTAACAGGTACCTCTACAACCATAGCTTTACCCGATATGGCAACCGTCCAATCCGCAGGTCATCCCTTGTTCTGCCGGTTCCTCTGCCGTCTCTTCCATTACTTTCATGATCGTGGCTTTCATCCCTTCTACACTTTGAGCACCGGAAATACCATACTGCCCCACGACAAAGAATGGAACGGCATGGATTCCATATCGTGCAGCTTCACGCTCATCCAGGATAACCTCGTCTTTATATTTATCTGTCGCCAGCACTTCTTTTACTTCTTCAGAATCAAGGCCGCATTCTACACCTATCTGTAAAAGTAAATCTTTATCAGCAAGTTCCTTATTATCAGTAAAATAAGCCTTAAACAAAGTCTCTATTACTTTTTCCGCAAGTTCTGGATTGCTCTTGCTCTGTGCCAACTTTGTTAGACGATGTGCATCCATCGTGTTGGTAAACAGCGTTGTTGCATACCTAAAATCCAAATCTTCGGCAATACCCATCCGAGAAATCGTTTCAATCTGTCTTCCTGCATCCTCAAATGAGATGCCGTATTTATGAGCGAATCTTGTCTGTGTATCGCCTGTAGCGTGTTCTCCCGCAGTGGGATCAAGCTGGAAGGCTTTCATTTCAATCTCAACTTCCTTAAGTTCTGGGATATTGTTTATCGCCTTTTTGAGTCTCGCCTCACCAATATAGCAGTAAGGGCAGGCGTAATCAGACCAGTATGTAATTTTCATATTCGTTTGCCCCTTTCATTATTAGAACCTGTTCTATTTAGTTCTGATTGACATTATATCGAACCTGTTCTATAATGTCAATAGAAAAATAGAACTTGTTTTATAAAAAGGAGTTTTTGTATGTCAAAAAGGTCTGGTCGCCCTTCAAAGGGTGATGAAAATAACAGTAAAGAAAAGATTATCTATACAACCATAGCAATCATTCGAGAGAAAGGCGCTGATGCCGTGACTGTCAGAAATGTATGTAGCGAGGCTGGACTTTCCATCGGCACTTTCTATCACTATTTTCGGGATAAAGATGATCTGCTCATGCATTTCCTTAAAGAGACTTCGTTTGAGTCAATTTATCTTATGACGCCTCTGTCTGATATTGCCGGCAGAATCACAGAGTTATATATGTTCCTGATCAGTAAATATATGGATTTTGGACTCGACTTTATGAAAAGCTTTTATTCCACAGGAAACCGCTCTCTATCCGCATATATGGGAGAAGTGGAAGGAGCCTTTGCACCTGGTACCGTGATGGCCAGAAGCGAGACAGAACTTCAATCTGCAATAGAACATGGCTACTTAAGCAAAAAAACAGATGTCCACGAACTTGGAATGGACATCTGCACAATTGTGAAGGGCTGTGTATTTGAATGGTGCTTGACAGATGGCAATATGGATATTCACAAAACGCTTGAGCGTATCATATCCGCCTATCTTCGAAAGTGAACCCCTCTCCGAAAATGAACCCCTCACATAAAAAATGAACCCTACCGAGGGTAGGGAAAATCAAAATGTATAGGAATAATCAGATTGTATCGAAGTTCGTGTTTACATTTCAGCATATATCTCTGTCAGTGACCAATTCTTGTGTCGCTGTACCATATCTTCATAATAATTCTTTTGCAGTTCATACGAAGAGGTCTGGCGGGGATCGTCAGTAGAAACGCGTACATATACAGCTACTCTGCGGGCAACATCATCATAAAAATCCGCTTTCTTTCTTGCAGGTATGACTTCCAGTATATTGGGATCAACACCTTTGTATCGCTCCCTGATCCTGGCTTTCTGTTGTTCTTTGGTTAATGGAATCTCATTCATTATATTCACTCCACATCTCTAACAAATATTATAAATAAACTCATAAAAAAATAGAAATAACCACAGGTTTAGTTTCTCTACGCTGGTATTTCCTCATAATAGTAATCCGACAAAAAACAGCCGCAGAAAACCTGCGGCTGCTGCAAATTACCAATATAATATATTATTCTTCACATTTTTCCGCTTTACACATTGCAGAGCAAGTACTGTCTCATTTTCCGAAGCTGAACAGTACGCCCTGATACTGCACCGGGCAATCCAGCTTCCGCAGTGTCAGCATTTTGTAATGCCCCGCCTGGTTCAGACGTTTGCGGATCAGACGCTGGATAAAGCCTTCGGACGTAGCCGCTTCTTCCTTTACGAAATAATCAGGTACTGCCAGATAACCGGTTCTCATAACTACGCTTGACATGATTTTTGTCCTCCTTGTTCACTCATTTACTTAAATTCAACGGTACGACACATTGACGGGATTCTTTTTGCTCCGGAAGCATTTCCAACTTCCAGGTGCATTATACACACGAACCGAAAAAATGTGAAATATCTATCTGGCATGAAAAATATTCGTTTTTGGAATAGGTAACTTTTCAGGCTCCGAATCATATTATTCTGGCATATCAGATATGCGCGGCCGGAATATTTTGTTATTTCAGAATTGCTTAAACCCGCGCTGCGACTGAATTTTCGCAAATGCTCCCGGCAACGTTTTCAGCTTGCACATCCCGTTCCGCCCCTCTTGTGCGAAACCGGAAAAGCAGTTATAATGCAATTGCGTTTTGGGCAGGGTCGCGCAGTCAGGGTATGGTATAATCGGGTTCGTCAGAATGAAATCATAACGTAACAGACTATGAGTTGTTTTCAAGGAGGAACTGCTATGAGTGAAAACAGGCAATACACAGAAAATGAACTGTACGAAATGTACGATTATCTGCTCCAGAAGGAAAAAGAGCTGGAAGCCGCTATTTTGAAATCGTCCCCGGAAGGCCTGAATACCAACCGGGAAAAACAGCAGCTTGGCTTGTTAAAAAGCTTTGTCCGCCAGGAAATCCGGGAGCTGATCAAACGCGAGGCTCTCGCCGGTAACACGCTGAGCCCGAATAGCCGCGAATTTGAGGACTGAGGCCGCTTCTTTCCGTACATTGCAATTTTAGTATTTATACACCTGATAATAAAAAAGAGCTGGGACAAAATGAGGTTCAACCTGATTTTGCCCGGCTCTTTTTTTGTGTGTCTTTTTTATATCCGGCTTTCCGTTTCCAGCCGGCGCATGTCGCACAGCCTGCGGGAATTACTGTTTTCATTGTAAAACTGGATAAACTTCAGCGCCAGCGGGGACAGCGGGCGCCCTTTTACTTTAACCACCGACTTATACAACTCGGTGTCCACATCCAGAATCTTTTTGATGTGATACGCTTCTCCCAGCTCTTCGCCCGGTTCCACCGGCACTACCGCCGCGCCGCAATCCGCAAGCACCCACTGCAGCGCCGTATGCCGGGTCGTGTTGATGCTCAGGATTTTCGGGTGAAAGCCGATTTTATCGCAGGCCTTACGCAAAATTGCATGACAGCCGGAGGAAACACACAGGGGCACATTCCGCAAGTCGGACAGGTTCAGCCCCTTGCGCCGGGAATTCCCGTGCCATTGGGAACCGTCCCGGAATACGGCGGCCAGGTATTCATCCCGGCGAAACAACTCTTCAAAATTATCCTCCTGCCCGATGGGCGTGCTTAATACACCGATTTCCGTAATGCCGTTCAACAGCTGCTGGCTCTGTTCGTAAAAGCTGGTTTCAAATATTTCAAAGCTGACTTCCGGATACAGCTCTGAAAACGGACGCAGGCTGTTTTTGACAAAGGAAGCGGAACGGGAATTTGCTACGCTGATACGCAGCGTGCCCGCCGCCCCCCGCTGGGTACTGATGATTTCTTCCTTGGCCAGATCCTCCAGCGAACAGATGTATTTTGCTTTCTGATACAAAAGGCGCCCTGCTTCTGTCAGTATGACCTTGCGGCTGCCCCGTTCCGTAATCAGCAGCTTGGCGTCATAAAAGTTCTCCAGCGCGCGAATCTGCTTGCTCAGCGCCGGCTGCGCCACATGCACGTATTCAGCGGCGCCGGTCAGGCTGCCTGTTTCTATGACGGCCAGGAAATTCCGATAGTTTTCCAAATCCATGATAGGCTTCACTCTCCTGTTCTTGCGGTACGCGATAATCGGTAAAATACGAAGCATGGACTCATTTTACCACAGAGTTATTTTTATGACAATAGATACTAATTGGTATTATATGCTAATTATTCCATTTTTTCATATTTGTATTTCCTAACGGATATTATTATTTTTCCCGGATTTGCCCTATACTGGACATGACCCGAAAAGCACCCAAAACTGCAAGTAATTACTGACAAGGAGGAAACGGAGTTGGCGCCGGTATTTGTCATGAAACAACCTAAAAAGATTGACGTAAGTCTTGATGAAGAAAAACAGCGTTTGGAGAAATTTCTGCAAAGCCTGGATTCGCATCGCTATCACCGGATTATCGGAGATGCCGCCAATTATCCGTTTTTTCTTGATCCGGAAAAAATGTACACCCTGCGTGAATTACCGGAAATCTTTCCCGTTAAACCGGAAAAGAAGATTAAAAAAGAAAAATAAGAATTTGGAGGCAAATACATCTATGACACCAGTTACAAAATGTCTGCTATTACTGCTTGTAGTGGCAATCTTGTTCGTTACGGAAATCATCCCGCTGGCAGTCACCTCTATGGGTGCTGCTATCGCCTGCTGGATGCTGGGCCTGGTTCCCGCAAAGCAGATCTTCTTAGGCCTCGCGGACTCTACTGTTGTTTTGTTCGCCGGTATGTTTGTGGTAGGCGCATCTATGTTCCACACCGGGGTCGCTCAAAAAATCGGCAGCAAGGTCGTCCGTCTCTGCGGCAAAAGCGAAAACAGCCTGATGATCGGCCTGATGTTAGTAGCAGCCGTCATGTCCGCGTTTTTATCCAATACCGGTACGACAGCCTGCCTGATCCCGGTCGTCATGAGCGTCTGCGCTACCGCCAAGCTCTCTCCCCAGCGTCAGCTGATGCCTTTGGCTTTTGCGGCAGGCCTGGGCGGAACCATTACGCTGATCGGCACGCCGCCCAACATGCTGGCTAATGTTGCGTTAAAAGCGGCGGGCATGCCGGAATTGCAGTTCGGCTTCTTCGAATACGCTTATATCGGTATCCCGATTACGGTCGCCGGTATTTTGTATATGATGTTTATCGGCAAATACCTGCTGCCTAATGACCGGGACTTCGATCCGGACAAACTGGAAGAAGAAGCCCGGGACAGTGAAGGCATCGCCGTCAAGACCAGCAAGCAGCTCATCTGCGGCTTTATCGTCTTAGCCGTTATTGTCGCCATGGGTCTGGACCTGATTCCCCTGCACATCGTCGCGGTCATTGGCGCTTTGCTGGCCGTCCTCACCGGCTGCCTGACGGAAAAACAGGCCTACGACTCCATCGACTGGATCACCATCTTCCTGTTTGCCGGTATGATTCCCGTAGCGGAAGCTATGAACACCAGCGGCGCAGGCAAAGCCATTGCAGCGGCCACCGTGGAAATGCTGGGCGGCGACCCGTCTCCTTATGTGGTAACGGCGGTATTGTTCGTCCTTGCCGTAGTGCTGACCCAGTTTATGTCCAACACCGCTTCCAAAGCGCTGCTGTGCCCGGTAGGTATCGCTCTTGCATCACAGCTTGGCGCTTCTCCCCGCGCGGTACTGATGGCCATTCTGATTGCCTCCTCCTGCGCCTTCGCTTCCCCGGTAGGCACGCCGCCCAATACGCTGGTACTGGGTCCCGGCCACTACCGTTTTATGGATTATGTCAAAGCCGGCGGCGGACTGATCTTTGTCTGCCTCGTCGTATCTATAATCGTAATTCCTATCGTCTGGCCTTTCTTCCCCGGCAAATAATACAGCCAATCCATTTTCCGGGGTAAGGTTCAAATATATTACCGTCCGCAGTCCGAGCCACTGCGGACCACCTCCTCCCTTCTCTGCTTCCCGGCGCAGGATCATGAGCATTTTCCTTTCCGGGGCAAGAACAGAACAGCCTCCTGCGCGGAGGCTGTTTTGTTTTAGACAGGGAAAACCTGATATTGATTATTTATTTGTTCATACCCCTTTCTATCAGCCCTGAGCAGAAAAAACAACTGTCACTTTCCCGCTTCTTTCCGCAAATACGCCTCGAACTCCGCCTGGGGCAGCGGACGGGAATAATAATAGCCCTGGATGTAATCGCAGCCCATTTCCCGCAGGCGTTCAACCTGATCCACGCTTTCCACGCCTTCCGCGACCAATTTCAGCCCCAGCATCTTGCCCAGCATCACCGCAAACTTCAGCACGCTGTTGTCCGACGCAGGATCATCCTTCCGCACCAGGCTCATATCCAGCTTCAGCACGTCCAGCGTCAGCTCATTCAGCGTCGCAATGGAAGAATAACCGCTGCCGAAATCGTCCAGCTCAATGATAAAGCCTGCGTTGTGCAGCGCTGCAACGATTCCTGCCAGCTTTTCCGGATCGGACGCAATGGAGGATTCTGTCACCTCGATATGCAGCAGTTCGTGCTCCAGTCCGTACTTATCAGCCAGGGCCACAATTTTGGCTACGATATCCGGCTCCTCAAAATCCCTGCGGGACATATTCACCGACAGGGGAATGACCGGCATGCCTTCCTCTTTCCACCGGCGCAGCGCCACACAGGCTTCTTCCCAGATGTAGTAATCCATCCTGGTTACAAACCCGTTTTCTTCAAACAGCGGAATAAATTCACCGGGGTTCATAAAACCGAGTTCCGGATGAATCCAGCGCACCAGCACTTCCGCGCCCCCGGTCTGATCCGTATGCAGGGAATGCTTCGGCTGGAAATAGGCCTTAAACTGATGTCCCTCCAGCGCTTTTTCCATATTTTGCACGATAAAGTGCTGTCTGCGGGCCTGTTCCAGCATTTTTTCATCATAATGCACCAGATTGGAACCGTATTTGTTTTTGATATTATCCACCGACATCCGGATGCGGTCGCACATCTTGGCGATAGAAAGGCCTTTGGCGTTTTGGTCGTAAACCCCGTACTTGATACTGACAGGATAGCAGAAATCCTTTTCGACGGTTTTCTGCAGCTTGCCCAGCCATGCATCGTCAGGCTGCTTTTTAACCAGAAAGCTGAAGGTATCTTCCGAAAGGCGCCCGTCCAGCGCGCAGTCCGGAATGTACCGGTGCAGCATGTCTGCCAGTTCCCGCAGCATGGCATTGCACTTCTGCCCGCTGTATTTTTCATTCAGCAGGTTAAAATGTTCCACATACGTACAGAGAACTGTATAGGGCTGCTGGGAATCCCCGTTCAGGATATTGTCCGCGTGCTCATAAAAATAGTCCTTTTTGTACAGGTTGCTGACCGTATCCTTTTCCCTGAAATCCCGGTTGCGCCCGATTACATACATAATATGCATCAGCTGCCGCAGAAGCATGACCGCAAG
>JAFTZZ010000200.1 GCA_017460905.1 Acidaminococcaceae bacterium
CAGATGCATGCGCCGGATTAAAAGGAGGAAAATGAAATGAAAAAGATTATTGTAACGGAGAAAATTTCGGACAAAGGTGTTGCGCTTTTAAAAGCGCAGAAAGATCTGCAGGTTGATGTGGAAATGGGTCTGTCCCGGGAAGAACTGCTGAAACGGATTCCCGAATATGACGCTATCATCGTTCGCAGCGTAACAAAAATCAATGAAGAGTTTTATGAACACGCAACCAACCTGAAGGTGGTCGGCCGTGCCGGCAACGGCGTTGACAACATCCAGATGGAAGGCGCTACCAAGCGCGGTATCATTGTCGTTAATACGCCGGAATCCAATATCGTTTCTGCCTGCGAGCACACTATCGGATTACTGCTGGCTTCCTGCCGTAATACGGTGAAAGCGCACAAAATGATAGAAAGCCGCGTCTGGAACCGTGACGGACTGAAAGGCATGGAACTGCTGGGTAAGACCCTGGGTATCATCGGTCTGGGCCGTATCGGCGGACTGCTGACGACACGTATGCAGGCCTTTGGTATGAAAGTGATTGCCTACGATCCGTACATTGCGGATTCCCGCTTTAAAAAATACAATGTTAAAAAATGCGAGACTCTGGATGAACTGCTGGAAAACTCTGATGTAATCTCCATTCATACGCCGAAGACGGAAGAGACGATGAATATGATTACATATAAAGAATGGCAGAAATGCAAAAAAGGCGTGCGCGTTGTTAACTGTGCCCGGGGCGGTTTATATAATGAGCAGGATCTGGCCAGGGCAATCCGGGAAGGCATTGTCGCCAGCGCGGGTATCGACGTACTGGTAGATGAGCCCAAGCCAATTTCCCCGCTGATCGATTTGCCTCAGTGTGTACTGACCCCGCATTTAGGAGCGGATACGCAGGAAGCGCAGGATAACGTAGGTATCGCCATTGCGGAAGAAGTCATCTCCGCACTGCGGGGCGAAATGGTACCCAATGCGGTAAACCTGCCGGCGTTGCAGGCCGGTGAACTGGATGCTATGAAGAAGTTCATGGCGCTGGGCGAGGATTTAGGAAAACTGTACTACCAGCTGGAGCATGATGCCGTAGAAAAAGTGGAGGTCATTTATCGCGGCGGCCTGGCAGAGCTTGAAACGGATATGATTACCCGCGCTGTGCTGAAAGGACTGTTTGAGCCGGTGCTGAAAGAGCGCGTCAATTATGTGAATGCGGAACTGACGGCGGAAGGCCGCGGCGTAGAGGTTGTGGAAAGCAAGGAAAGCGGTGCGGGAACCCTGTTAACAGTAAAAGTCCATAGCAAAAAAGGAGTCTTTACGGCGGCAGGCAATGTCAATCCGGAAGGCGAAGTACGGATCAAAGATATCAACGGGTACCAGTTTGACGTGGAACCCACCGCCTTTATGCTGGCAGTCAACAACGAAGATAAGCCGGGTATGATTGGCCAGATCGGCACGCTGCTGGGGGCTTCCAAGGTCAATATCGCGACCATGCAGGTCAGCCGCAACCAGCAGAACGGTGTGGCGATGATGTTCCTGACCGTGGACAGCGAGGTTGGCAAGGAAACGCTGAAGCTGCTGCAGGGATTAGATGGCATTTCCAAAGTTCGGCTGCTGAAAATCTGATGAGCAATAATGGAATTCTGTTGTTTTAACAATAGAATTCCATTTTTTTTCGTAAAATGGTATAATAAAAACAATAAAATTCAGGTTCAGGCATGCCGCTGATAATTATTAATAAAAGGATGCCCGAACCGGGAAACTGGAGGAAATTATGCAGGACGGTGGGACGTTAGACAAAATTTTTCACCTGCGTGAAAACGGCACAACGGTTAAAACGGAGATTATGGCCGGCATAACAACATTTATGACCATGGCCTATATTCTGGCTGTCAATCCGTCGATTCTGAGCGTGACGGGAATGGATAAAGGCGCGGTGCTGACGGTGACGGCGCTGGCGTCCTGCTTTGCCACGCTGCTGATGGCAGCCTTTGCCAACTATCCCTTTGCGTTATCCGCAGGCATGGGGCTCAACGCTTTTTTTGCCTTTACGGTGGTAAAACAGATGGGGTACTCCTGGGAAATGGCGCTGGCTGCAGTGTGTGTGGAGGGCGTCCTCTTTTTCCTGATGTCCCTGACCAACATCCGCGAGGCCGTGTTTAACGTCATCCCCCTGAGCCTGAAACGGGCGGTATCAGTAGGCATCGGCCTGTTCATCGCCCTGATCGGCCTGTTCAACGCGCAGATTATTGTAGGCAATCCGGCAACCAAGATTGCCCTGTTCAACTTTAAGCAGTCGGTGCTGGGCGGTACCTTCCATACCACCGGTATTACTGTGGTGCTGGCATTGATCGGTATCATCGTCACCGGCATCATGGTGGCGAAAGATGTAAAGGGCGGCATCCTGTGGGGCATCCTGGCTACCTGGATCCTGGGTGTGATCTGTGAGCTGACAGGTCTGTACGTGCCGGATCCCAAGGTAGGCGCGTTCAGTGTGCTGCCGGATTTTTCCGCAGGCGCGGCTTCCTTCCTGCCGGCAGATCCTTCCCCGATCCTGCTGAAACTGGATTTTAGCAAAGTGGCTTCCATTGACTTTTTGGTTATTGTGCTGTCGTTTATGTTTGTGGATTTCTTTGATACCCTGGGTACGCTGATGGGCGTTGCGTCCAAGGCGAACATGCTGGACAAAGACGGCACGTTGCCGCATATTAAAGGCGCATTGCTGTCGGACTCTTTGGGCACGATTGCCGGCGCGCTGATGGGCACCAGCACTGTTACCACCTTTGTGGAATCAGCAGCCGGCGTCAGCGAGGGCGGACGGACTGGCCTGACGGCTGTGACTACTGCTGTGCTGTTCTTCCTGTCCCTGTTCCTGGCTCCGTTCTTTATGGCGATACCCGCTTTTGCCACGGCTCCGGCTTTAGTTATGGTGGGATTCCTGATGTTTTCGTCCATCGGACAGATCGATTTCGGCAACCTGCCGGAAGCGATTCCTGCTTACATGTGCATCATTGCCATGCCTTTCGCCTACAGCATTTCTGAGGGCATTTCTTTTGGCATCATTTCCTATGCCGTTGTCAATACGCTGACCGGGCATACGAGACGGGTCGGCCCGCTGCTGTATATCCTGGCGGCTATCTTTATTGCAAAATATGTGCTGATTTAATTCATAAGCAGTAAAAAAAACTTGACTTATTGGTTTATTTTTAAGATAATATAATAGTACATCAGTGTACAAACAGAATACACGAATAAAAGCGAAGAACGGAAATTGGTTTTGGGAAGTGTGCAGAGAGAAGGCGGACGGTGCAAGCCTTTCACGGAAAAAAGCCATCTCGGCCGGGAGCTTTGCCTGTGAACGAAAGCAGCAGGCAACGTCAGCGTGCGTTAACCGTCCGGCTGAAAAAGGCCGGGAGCCAATGAGTGATAAATCAGGGTGGTACCGCGAAGTGATTCGCCCCTGTCTGCAAAACAGACAGGGGCTTTTTTATTGGGCTCGCAGTATTGCAAACAACATTTGGAGCCATTCAAAAGCATTTATCTGGTGCGCAGGTTTTATCAGTTCAGTACTATTTATTGATGAGGAGGAGTTTCTTATGGGCATGACAATGACGCAAAAAATCCTGGCCATGCATGTGGGGCGGGAATTTGTGGAAGCCGGGGATCTTTTGGTTTCCCAGGTAGATATGATTTTGGCAAATGATATTACCGGGCCGCCGGCCATTAATGAATTCGAAAAAATCGGACGGCCGGTTTTTGATAAAGACAAAATCGCGCTGGTGCCGGACCATTTCTCTCCCTGCAAGGATATTAAATCCGCGACCCTGTGCAAACAGATGAGGGATTTTGCCAGGAAACACAATATTACGAATTATTTTGAAGTAGGCCGTATGGGGATTGAACATGCGCTGCTGCCGGATAAAGGTCTGGTTGCGCCAGGCGAGATCGTCATCGGCGCCGATTCCCATACCTGCACGTATGGTGCGCTGAATGCGCTGTCTACCGGTATGGGCCAGACGGATATCGGCTGCGCCATGGCCAGCGGCACGACCTGGTTCAAGGTGCCGGCAGCCATTAAGGTGGAGCTGACGGGAAAATTGCCGAAATATGTGAAGGGCAAAGATCTGATCCTGACCCTGATCGGCATGATCGGCGTAGACGGCGCCCGTTACCAGAGCCTGGAGTTTACCGGGCCCGGCGTGGCGGAACTGGAAATGGCCGACCGCTTTACCATCTGCAATATGGCAATTGAAGCAGGCGGTAAAAACGGAATTTTCCCTGTAGACGAAAAAACAGAAGCCTTCCTGAAGGGCCGTGTAACCCGCCCCTGGACGGCGGTGGAACCGGATCCGGACGCTGATTATGTCCGCACCGTGCAGATCGACCTGTCCAAGCTGGTTCCGGTGACATCCTATCCGCACCTGCCGGAAAACACCCATCCTGTCAGCGAGTCCCATCATATCAAGATCGACCAGGTGGTCGTGGGTTCTTGCACCAACGGGCGGCTGGAGGATATCGCCCAGGCTGCCGAGGTGCTGAAAGACCATAAGGTGAACGACAACGTTCGCTGCATCATCATCCCGGCGACCCAGGAAGTCTATCAGGAAGCCATCCGTCTTGGTTATGTGGATATTTTCATCAATGCCGGCGCAGCCGTGTCCACACCTACCTGCGGACCCTGCCTGGGCGGGTACATGGGGATCCTGGCGGCAGGGGAACGCTGCGTTTCCACTACGAACCGCAATTTCCGCGGCCGCATGGGCCACGTGGACAGCGAAGTGTACCTGGCCAGCCCCTACACGGCGGCAGCCAGCGCAGTAAAAGGCTACATCGCTTCGGCAGAGGAGGTATTAGGATGAGCAAGATCTGGCGTTATGGTGATCATGTGGATACCGATGTTATTATTCCTGCCCGGTATCTGAACATTTCTGATTTCAAAGAATTGGCAGAACATGCCATGGAAGATATTGACACTTCCTTTGCTTCCAATGTAAAAACGGATGAGATTATGGTTGCCGGGAAAAATTTCGGCTGCGGTTCCTCCCGTGAGCATGCTCCCGTTGTGATCAAGGTGAAGGGCATCAAATGCATCATCGCAGACAGCTTTGCCCGTATCTTCTACCGCAATGCCATCAATATCGGCCTGCCGGTGCTGGAGATTGGCCCGGAAGTGGAAAAGATCGAAAAAGGCGACGATGTGGAAGTAGACTTGAAGACCGGTGAGATTAAAATCATTAACAAAAATCTGGTCATCAAAACAAAACCGCTGCCGGAATTCTGCCAGAAGATTGCGGATTGCGGCGGGCTGGTGAATTACGTGAAAGAACAGGCGTAAAAAACGCAGGCGAAGCCATTTGGCTTCGCCTTACACTGCTTTCACAAGAGAAACAGATTTCAGGCAGACAGGAGAGTACCAAATATGAAAATCACTTTATTGCCGGGCGACGGTATCGGTCCGGAAATTGTAGAAGCAACTGTGAAGGTCATGGATGCGGCGGCTGAAAAGTTTGGTTTTGTTCTGGATTATGATCACCAGTTGATGGGCGGCTGCGCCATTGACGCCTATAATGATCCCTACCCGGAAGTGACGCAACAGTCCGCGAAATCTGCGGATGCTGTGCTGTTAGGCGCGGTGGGCGGCCCTAAGTGGGACAATGTGGATCCCTCCATCCGTCCGGAAAAGGGACTGCTGCGAATCCGGAAAGACCTGGTTCTGTACTGCAACCTGCGACCCATGAAGGTCAGCCGTTTTACAGCGCATCTTTCCCCGCTGAAACCGGAACGGGTACAGAATACGGACCTGCTGATCGTGCGGGAACTGACCGGCGGCATCTATTTCGGTACCCACAATGAGGCTGCCATTGTTGACGGCGTGGAAACCGCGTCCGATATTGATTTATATACCCGTCCGGAAGTGGAACGGATTGCCCGGAAGGCTTTTGAAGCGGCAAAGGTGCGCCGGGGCAAGGTGACCTCCGTAGATAAAGCCAATGTACTGGCAGAATCCCGTATGTGGCGTAAAATCGTTACGGAGATGCAGGCAAAAGAGTATCCGGAGATCGAACTGAATCATTTATATGTAGATAACTGCGCGATGCAGCTGGTGCTGAATCCCGGTCAGTTTGACGTAGTGCTGACCAACAATATCATTGGCGATATCCTTTCCGACGAAGCTTCCGTCTTAGGCGGTTCCATCGGTTTGCTGCCCAGCGCCAGCCTGGGTGACGGAACCGGCCTCTATGAGCCGA